>SKKJ01000070.1 GCA_007121575.1 Natronomonas sp. | reverse complement strand
TGATAATCGGTGTCCCGTTCGGACTCGTTTCGGGCTATTACGGCGGTCGGATCGACGCCGGGATGATGCGAATCGCCGACGTCATGCTCGCGTTTCCCGCGCTCGTCCTCGCGCTCGCGTTGATCGGCGTCTTCGGCAAATGGCCGATACACGTCCCGGACCCGCTCGTGATGGCAGGGCTTGCCGACGGAATGCCTGAGACGGTCCCGATTCCCGGGACGGTGACGATCGTGGTCGCCCTCGTGACGTGGGTGTGGTTCGCTCGGGTTTCGCGGGGAGAAGCACTCTCGCTTCGAAACCAAGAGTACGTCAAAGCCGCTGAGAGCTTCGGCGCAGACAACAAGACGATACTGCGAAAACACGTGCTTCCGAACAGCCTCACGCCGATCATCGTCCTCGCGACGATTCAGATCGCAGTCATCATCCTGCTCGAAGCCTCGCTCGCGTATCTCGGCTTTTCTGGGACGACGCTGTCGTGGGGATACGAGATCGAGCGAGGACAGGATTTGCTTCGGCGACGGCCGTGGATATCGGTATTACCCGGAGTCGGAATCATGCTCGCGGTCATCGGTGTGAACCTCCTCGGCGATTGACTTCGCGACGCGCTCGATCCGAACATCGAAGGGGGGAAACGAGGTGCCTGAAATGAGGGACGACCTCCTTCGAATCGAAGGGCTTTCGACGCGGTTTTTCACCGGGGAGGGGCAAGTAAACGCCGTCTCAGACGTCGACGTGACGGTTCGAGAGGGCGAAACGTTCGGCATCGTCGGCGAGTCGGGGTCCGGAAAAAGCGTCACGGCGCTCTCGATCGTCGGACTGATCGAATCGCCAGGCGAGATCACCGACGGCTCGCTCGAATATCGCAATGCCGATCTCGCGGACGCGGTCCGCGATGACCACCCGGAGGCCGTCGACGGCGATTTCGTCGATCTCCTCTCGGTGCCCGAAGGGATCCGGCGCTCGCTTCGAGGCTCGTCGTTCGGGACGATATTTCAAGACCCCGAGTCGAGTTTCAATCCGACGCTCACCGTCGGTGAACAGATCGCCGAGGCGGTCGAGGTCCAACGACGGGCGAGTTCGAATCCGCGATCGACCAGAGCCCGAACGCAAGGGTACGGATTCGGCTCGTTCATCGTGGACTCGATCGTCCCGTCTCGCGATTTCGTCGGCGAAGCGTCGATGGCTCGAGCGATCGAACTGCTCGAAACCGTCGGAATTCCCGATCCAGTCAGACGGGCAGAGGAGTATCCACACCAGTTCTCCGGCGGCATGCTTCAACGGGCGATGATCGCGCAGGCACTGGCAGGCGAACCGGACGTGCTAATCGCGGACGAGCCGACGACGGCGCTCGACGTGACGATCCAAGCGCAGGTGCTCGACCTGCTCGATGAGCTGAGCGAGGAGATCGGGATGACGACGGTCCTCATCACACACAATCTCGGCGTCGTCGCTCGGATGTGCGATCGAGTCGGCGTCATGTACGCCGGCGAGATCGTCGAGCGAGGCACGTTGGAAGACGTGTTCGACGAGCCAGTCCATCCATACACACAGGGGCTTTTGGGTTCGACGCCGGATCTCGATGGGCGCGCGGATCGGCTCGATCCGATCGCGGGCAACGTGCCGAGCCTGCTCGATTCGGAGATGCCCGACCGATGTTATTTCGCCGATCGGTGCCCGAAGGCGATGGAAGAATGTCTACAGAAGCCGCCGGAGTTCGAGATCGACGAAGATCACGCAACGGCGTGTTATCTCGCCGAACAGTCGTACGATCCCGCGAGAGGACTTCCGGAGGAATACTTCGATGAGTAGCGAAATAGACCAAACGCGCGAGCGTTCAGACCGCGATCGACTCGACGATGAAGCGCGCGAATCGAACCACGAACCGCTGCTTCGCGTCCGAAACCTCGAGAAGCATTTCGACACGGAGACACCACTTTTCGACAGACTGTTCGGAGAGCCCTCGAAACCCGTTCGAGCCGTCGACGGGATCGATTTCGAGATCGAATCAGGCGAGACGCTCGGACTCGTCGGTGAGTCCGGATGTGGAAAGTCGACGGCCGGTGAAACGATATTGCAGTTGCTCGAACCGACGGCGGGAACCGTCGAATACGACGGTGAAGACATCGTCGAACGCGACGATCTCTTTTCGTTCCGCCGGCGCGCGGGAATCGTTTTTCAGGATCCGTTCTCCAGTCTTGATCCCCGGTTGACGGTCGGCGATTCGATCCGCCAACCGCTCGACATTCACCAGTGGCCGCGGCCCGACGAATCGATCGAAACCGAAGCCGAGGTGATGGCCGACGGTATCGACGCGAGGGTGACCGTCGCCGACGACATCCACCGCGTCGACGGCGTGAACCCGAGCGAAGGCGTCGCGACCGCGACGATCGAGATTCGACGTCGAACCCCCGAAAACCCACCCGAGTCGTTCCCGACCGAAGTGACGATCGCCCCCGACGACGAACGGGGTTACGTCGAGCTGCGTGGGAAGCCGATAGAGGTGTCCGTCGACGAACGGCTCGAAGCGGTCGTTTCGGGGGGTGAAACGCTTGAGATCGAGATTCGAGTCGGCCGATCGGACGAACAGCTCAGACGCGAACGCGTCGCGGAGCTCATGGAGCACGTCGGCCTCTCAGCCGATCAAATCGATCGGTATCCAAACGAGTTCTCCGGGGGGCAGCGCCAGCGGATCGGAATCGCGCGAGCGCTCGCGCTTGATCCCGAATTCCTCGTTCTGGACGAACCGACGAGTGCGCTCGACGTCTCGGTGCAAGCACAGATACTCAATCTGCTGTCGGATCTCCAAGTCGAGTTCGATCTCACCTATCTCTTTATCAGTCACGATCTCAGTGTCATCAGACATATCTGCGATCGGGTCGCGGTGATGTATCTCGGCAAGATCGTCGAGATCGCACCGACCGAATCGCTGTTTTCGGATCCGCAACATCCGTACACCGAGGCGCTCTTAGAGAGCGTTCCGCGGGCATCGACGACGGAGAAAGCGCGCGATATCGAGCCGCTTTCGGGAGATGTCCCCTCGCCACGAGACCCACCGTCAGGCTGTCGGTTTCGGACCAGATGTTCGAAGATTATCCCACCGGCCGATACCGATCTGACGCAGGCCGCGTTCCGAGCGGTTATGGACGTCCGAGGACGTATCGAACGACGAGACGTTTCGGTCAGAGACGACGAGACCGTCGAGTCGCTATTCGATCGGCTTCTCGATGACGGCGTCTCGATTCCCGAAACCGAACAGCCCCACATCGAAGCGGCTCTCGAAGCGGTCGTCGAAGAGGAGTACGAGTTGGCAGAGTCGAGATTGCGCGAACGCTACGAAACGGTCTGTGAGACACAC
>SKKJ01000255.1 GCA_007121575.1 Natronomonas sp. | reverse complement strand
GTCGATATCCGCGAAACGCATCACGTCGCGGTCTTGGCGATCAAGCGACCCGGCGGCTGGCTCGTCGCCCCGCGCGGCGATACTGAACTCAACGCGGCCGATGAACTGTTCATCGTCGGGAAACATGAACATCTCAACGCGTTCGGGAAGGTGGTCGCATGAGTCTCGTGATCGCCCAAACCGCGATCATCGAGGAGTTCTTCGTCGAAATCGCTCGAATCATCGTCTTCACCGTTTTCGCGGCCGTCGTTGGCGGACTCGTCGGACTCATTTACCGGTGGTATGCCGGCGAGCGAGTTTCGGACGGGCTCTCCGTGCTCGTGGGGTTGAGCGTCGTCGCGATCTATCTGAACACCGCCGGTGCGCTCGGGGACGTGATCGGTGGTGAAGTCGATCTCCTGGCCTTCGAAGCGGTGCTCTTTAACACGGTAACGTTCGTTCTGGCTGGCGCTGGCGCTGCGGGCGGCGGCCGGATCGGTGACCGATTGGGTACCGGACTGTTCGCCGTGTCGGGGGGTGGAGCGATCGAGCGGGACGTGAGTCGGATCGTGAAGACGGTCGGCCGGGTAACGACGGTCACGTTGCCGGCGGAGATCGAAGATATCGACGGTTACAGTCCGGTCGAAGCCGCGACGAAAGAAAAGCTCGCCGAGCAGACGCTGGTCTTTCCGCGCCGGCTCACCGTCGATGAGCTTCGAACGCGGTTCATCGATCGGCTCCGAACTGATTACGGTGTCGGCCACGTCGACGTCGAGTTCGCCGACGACGGGACCGTCGAGTATCTGGCATTGGGTGGACGTGAGTCCGGAATCGGGGCGACGCTCCCGCCCGGAAGCGCTGCGGTCGCGGTGAAAGCCGATCCGCCGAACAACGCCAGCCCGGGCGATACGGTTCAGGTGTGGACGGATGGCGACCTCGCGACGGAGGCGAAAACGAAGCGAGTGACGAACGCCGAACTTCGCGGCACAGCGGACGATTTGGTCACGCTCGCGATGGACGAACCCGACGCGAAACAGCTCGATACGACCCGTCGCTATCGGCTCGTTACGCTCCCCGTCGAACCGCGAGTCGATCGGGAGTTCGCCGCTCAGCTTCGAAGTGCCGCGGAGACGATGAGCGCGATCCCGATCCGCGAATCCAGCGGACTCATCGGGCGCGCGATTCACTCTCTGGATATCACCGTCGTCGCCGTTCGAACGGCCGACGATGACGTGGTTGCGATCCCGTCGCGGGCTCGCGAACTCGCAGCCGGTGAGACCGTCTATGCGATCGGGCGGCCGGACCAGCTTCGGCGGTTCGAGCGATCGGCGACGACACAAACCGACACGGAAGTCGCGTCCGATGATTGAGTCCCGTCGCCGCTATCCGTTACACCCAAATTCGGCGGCCACCGAGTGTGCGTATGACCGACGAGCCAATCGATCCGAGCGAGATCGGGGAGGGAAACGCGCCGTCCGTTGAGGACGCGCCGTATAAGATCATCTTCGAGGCGAACAAATGCATCGCGGCCGGGAAATGCGCCGAAGTCTCGACCAACTGGGAGATGGACATCGTCACCGGGATCGCAAAGCCCGACGTGTACTTTTTCGGAGAGTCCGAGCTCGAACACAACGTCGATGCCGCGATGAAATGTCCGGCGAAAAAGGACCGGGGCGTGATTCACGTCATCGATCGTCGGACGAACGAGGAGATCGCTCCCGACCCGAACGGAGACGGCTCGCTTTCTGTCGATTGGTGAACTCGCGAAGGCTACTCGGTTTGAAACACCGGTCGTGAGATATCCCGATACACCACCAATTTATTTAATATATCTGTTCGATTATCTGGGCGATAAGAATAACCCTGACTGCCGATACCCCGGTATGGGTAAGAGCCCCAAACGACGCCAACTGATTGCCGGACTCGGGATGACTGGCGTTGCTGGGTTAGCCGGTTGCATCGGCGATCTTCGAGAGCGTGTCGGCGGAGCTGGCGAAGAACCATCACCGAACGGCGGTCAGGATTCGAACGAAGACGAAAGCGAAAACGAAAACGAGAACGAAGAGGAAGACGAAGACGAAAACGAGTTCTTCCATTCTGGAGAGACGATTCCGACGTACCCGTACGGTGACGTCGATTTCGAGCCGCTAGAATCTCGCCCGGACCCTGAGGCGGAGAATCCGGTACTCACACACGAAAGCATCGATCCGGACGATTTCGAAGGAGAGATATCATTCGTTGCAGATCCGTTTATCTTCGTTGAGGAAGACGAGTGGCACATGTTCTTCGAGGTCCTCGAGCGAGGTCACGGCGGAGTGATCACTCACGCCGAGAGCCGCGATCGCGGTCTCACATGGGAACACACGGGAATCGCACTCCGAGAGGAGTGGCACCTCGCGAACCCACACGTGTTCAAGTGGAACGGCGAGTATTATATGACGACCCACGCGCTTCCCGGATCACGGCCACCGATCTTGTATAAATCGAACGCGTTCCCACACGAGTGGTATCCAGTGGTCGATGGGATCTTCGACCAACGCGAATACGATCACGAGGTGACCGACCATCTGATGTTCCGATGGGACGACCGATGGTGGGATCTCGCAGGCGGCGAAGGGGAGAACACCTACCTCTATTATAGCGATCAACTGGAAACGAACGATTGGACGCCGCACGAGAACAACCCGGTCGTCGAAGACCGCCCCTCCGCTTCCCGGCCATCCGGTCGCCCGATCGTCCTCGATGATCGGATCTTTATTCCGTTCCAACAGATCGAAGAGCTCTATGGAGAATCGATTCAGGGGTATTGGATCACGGAGCTCGGTACCGACACGTACGAGGACGAACATATCGGAACGGTTATCGAAGGAACCGGACGGTATACCGCCGAGGATGAACCCGCGTGGAATTCGCTCCGTATGCATCACTACGATCCGTGGTATCTCGGCGAAGACGAGGGTTGGCGCATCGCTGTTGATGGCGGTCCCGTCGAGACCGAAGGGCCGAACTGGGCGATCGGGATTTACGGCATCTCCGAGTAGCTCTCGGAGCCATCCGGTTTTGTGAATATCGCGACTCTGCTGAAATCAAGAAAACCTGATATGGTACACGTTCAAACGCTCTCAGCGGATTACAGCCACTCTACCGGGAGCGTATCTTGGTGCTCGTCAATCACTACAAGTATCGGTTCAATTTCACTGAAGCGAGGCCCTCTGATAATTGTCTCAGTCTGCGAGTCCCAGTTGATGAAGCCCGCGTCTGCAAGTTTTGGCAGATGAATGTGGTGGAGTTCAATTTCGGGCGAATTAGGAGGTCCTCCATCAGCCGTTAATTCTTCGGCTTCGAATTCAGCTTCAGTCCGTGGATTGTGATCAGCCAAGTCCACG
>SKKJ01000151.1 GCA_007121575.1 Natronomonas sp. | reverse complement strand
TGGAATCGCCCTGTTACTCGGCGCGATTCTCAACGCCGTGCTCGGCGGTCGGGTCGACGTCGATAATGCATGAACGAACCGGGTACCTCAGATGAAAGGAGTGCCAATATGGGGGCTGCGTCGAACTTTTGACACAGGATAATAAAGCCACATGCGGCCGTTCACCGACCAATTGATGAATTCTCAGGAGTATCGAGGGTCGAGAGTACAGGTCGGTCACGAAGAGGGGTCATCCGGAGATCGTTGGTCGATGTTCATCGGTGGAGATACGATCGTCGAATCAGGGTTCGACGAACAACCGTTCGGCGAATCGCTTCGACGACGCATGCGAAACGCCGACCTAACGGTCGTCAACTTAGAGGGAGCGGTCGAAGGAACCGGCGATCCGCTAACGAAATCGGGGGCGATCAAAGAGACCACCGAACGGACGCCAACGGTACTCGCTGACGCCGGCATCGATGCGGTAACGCTAGCGAACAATCACGCCATGGATCTCGGTGCCGACGGGTTGCTCGAAACGATCTCGATGCTTGAGGACGCGGATATCGGGATTTGTGGTGCCGGGTCCGATGCTGAAGCCGCACTGAAACCGCATCGAGAGATGGTTTCGAGCGGTTCGACCGAGGTGGCGTTGTTCGGCCTCTGTGAACGAGAGTTCGGTGTCGCAGACGCGAGCGAACCCGGCACGGCGTGGATCAACCACCCAAACGCACGTCGGCGCGTCGAAGCCACGTCTGAAGAGGTCGATGTGACGGTTGTGTTCCCTCATGGGGGAATTGAATACGTTCCGTTTCCACCGATCGGTCGGCGACGGAGCATTCGTCGGTTCGTCGACGCTGGAGCCGACGTCGTGGCCGGACATCACCCGCACGTCGCACAGGGATGGGAGCGCATGGACTCAACGCCGGTATTTTACAGCCTCGGAAACTTCCTTTTCGAACAGACCAAACGGCCGAGCACCCGCAAGGGACTCGCGCTCGAAGTCACGTTTCACGGAGATACCCCAATCGAGGTCGAACTCATCCCGATCGCGTTCGCTAATGGCAAAGTACGGGAGATGGCGGACGACGCGGACGCTTCCGAACTTCTTCGGCACATCCATCGACTCGGTCGGCTGACCGCCGACGATCTCGAGCCACACTGGCAGGAAGTCGCCGACAAGGTATTTCTCCAACGGTATGCGAACTGGCTCCGTGAGGTCGGGGGAGGCGATCCGATAAAACGGCTTGCCAACCCGGGGGATCACCTGCGAAACGGCGGCCTCTGGGATCCGAGCAGACGGGAATCGGAACTTCTCATACTGCTCAATCTCGTCCGTAACGAATCACACCGGGCCGTCATCGAGACCGCACTCGAATTACGGACCGGCATCATAACGGACCACCGTACGTCGGCGACGGTAGAGCAGACCAGATCGCTCCTCGAAGAAACCGAAGACCGCCCGATCACCGATCCGCCTTCGAAATCTCGGCTGCGCCTGGAGGCGCTTTTCGATCGAATCGCGGGGAGTGTTCCAGAGAGGCCGTTACGCACTGCGGATAAGAAAACATAGCGGACGGGCGAAACGGGTCAAACGAGACGAGACGAAGACGGCAACGAGATCACTACTTTTCGAATCGGCCGACGGCTGATTCGGCCCGTGCGCCGAGGGGATCCGGAATCTTCGAGATCGCCTGTCGAACCTCCCCGAGGGTGACCAACTTCGTGGCGATCGCGACCGTGACGTAGACCACGAACCCGACCGGTGGGACGATCACGAGCGCGAAGAACGTTCCGTCAATCGCGCCGGCGAGCGGATACAGGACCGCGCCAGTCACGACAGCCGTGAGGAGAATACGTCCGAATCGGAGGTCAGCCAGCGGATGATATCCCATCCGACGTGCGCCGATGATGTGGAATATCGGGAGCGATCCGTACCCAACGCTCGTCGCGATGGCGGCCCCCTCGATGCCGTACCGCGGAATCAACATCGCGTTGAGGACGATATTGATAACCGCCGACAGTCCCGTCGCGTAGATCATGATGCGAAGATCGCCCTTCGCGTGGCTGACGGCGAGGATCGGACGGGCGATCGCGAAGCCGAGCACGCCGGGAAGCAAGATAAGCAACGGTGGGACCGACGCGATGTACGCTGGACCGGCGTACAGCGGCACGAAATCCTCCGCGAGGACGGCCAATCCGACGGCGAGCAACATCGTGAACACGAGCGTATATCTCGTCACGGTGCTCGACAACTCCGTTATCTGCTCTACTTTCCCGTCAGCCCACAGATTCGAGATCGATTGGATGATGACTGACTGGAGCGCTCGCGGGACGAACCAGAGGAATTCCGCGATGACGAGCGCGATCTTGTAGTATCCGACCTGCGCGCTCGTGGTGAACATCTCAAGCATTAACACGTCGACGTGGTACAGAGACGAGAGGAGGAACACGTAGACGACCGAGAGGTGATTGAAGTTGAGCAGTCTCGATCGAGGAAACCCGTCCGGTGTCGGCGTGAGGACGCTGGTGAGTGGAAGTCGTCTCGAGATGAAATACAGCGCCAGCGCGATCTCCAAGAGCCGTGCGAGGACGTGGCCGAGCAGCACACCGAGAACGCCGAAACCCATAAACGCGAGCGTGATCGCGAACACGCCGAACGAGATCTTATAGAGCACGCCGATCGGCTCGGAAACGTGTTCGAGTTTGAGCCCCATCAGGACTCGTCGGGTGTACTCTCCGAACTGTGAGGTGAAAACGAGGAGGCCGAGAACGTAGACGTAGCGAGCGAACTCCTCTCCGAGGACGGCGTCGACCACACCGATCTGTGCCAGCGCCAACAGCAACGCCGAACCGAGGAACGCAAACAGCGCCGCGAATCGGAAGTAAAACCCGAAGACGTGACCTTTCCAGTTGTCTTCGTCTCGGTCTTCGGAGATGAACTTTCGCGTCCCGCTGTTGACGCCCGAGCTAACGAGGATCATCAACAACCCGAACATCGCCATCAACGTCGCGTACTGTCCGTACGCGGACTCACCGAGCAGCCGGACGAGCAACGGCGTGATAAACACCGCCACGAACATGACGATGAACTTCCCGCCGGCGACCGAGAGAAACGCCGAGAGAAACGTTCGTTTCACGGTGCGCTCACGCCGGTATGCGGCGACGTACTCCTGTAGAACTGGATAGCATCCCCTGTGGGAGTTCGATCAAGCACGTCCTCCGTACACCGAGACACGTATCGTGATGACAGGGACATCTCTCGGTGCGATCGAGCCAGCCAGCCACACGGTCGGCGTGGCTTCGAACGAAGCGAGAGAAGATCGGAAGAGCCACACGTCTGAACGCCAGCCACACGGTCGGCGTGGCTTCGAACGAAGCGAGATA
>SKKJ01000126.1 GCA_007121575.1 Natronomonas sp. | reverse complement strand
GTTTTCGTAATAGTATCCTGCGCCACCGAAGCCCAGTGCGTATCGGTTCCCTCTGACACCTCGAACGATCACGTTTGTATCCGCGCTCGCTGAGTAATCGTTACGGATGTTCCCGGTTTCGCCGTTGATCGCTTTAGTAAAATAATCGAACGTGCCAGATGCCGCATCGCGCCCGTAAAGGGAGATCTCTTCATCGGGGAAATCCGGGTCGTCTGGGCGAAGATCGCTCCACGTCTCTACGTCAGATCCAGAGCGCCACAACCGGTGAATCTCCTCGACGGTGAGACAATCACACCAGTCGTTCTCCGGATGGACCCAAAGCGCGAGTCCGTCGAGGAGCGCTTCGAGTTCGAGATACCCGATATCGTTTTCTTCGCACTGCGTTATCTCGCGTTCTAGAATCGATCGACTCGCGTTTTGTATGTCAGTCGATCCCTCACAGAACCGCTGAAACCCCGCCCCCGTTCCGGAACCTCTGACGGGGATCTGTACGCGGTTGTTCTGCCAGAGGAACTCTTCCGCGACGGCGGCCCCGTGCGGAAGAACGGTGTTACTGCCGTCCATGATCACTTCGCCTCTGAGACCGCTATCGTCTCCGTGGACGAGACACCCTGAAAGCGCAGTAACTGTTGCCCCGGTTGCGGCAAGAAACGCCCGACGTGACACCGATCGTTGTCCGGTACTTCCTGAGCTGTCGTCGGAGAGACGAGACAGCTCCCGGCCTTGTGTCATTACTCGTTATCTGACTATGTAAGCCTAAATATCCCACTATGATGTCTATATAGATCTATGTTTGCCAACCTTTTTCTAGCTGTTGAATCCCGGTAATCTAACGTTACCGGTGTGAATTTCATCGGTTCTATTCACGAATTCTTCTGCAGTTCTCGAATCTATATATTTCGATAATCGTTTATAGTGTGTGCCACTACAAACCGATATGGAGACGCGCAAGGTGCAAGTTACGGGCGGTTCTACATACACCGTTTCGCTCCCGAAAGACTGGGCAACCGAAAACGGCGTCGCCGGTGGGAGTCTCGTTGAGTTTCATCCGGAAGATGAAACGCTGCTTTTGATGCCGCAAACCGAAGAGGAAAAGATCGAAGGACGACTCGATATCACCGGTTTAGACGGTGACGAACTCATGCGTGCAGTTGTGACGATGTACGTTAGTGGGTTCGATATCATCACGCTTGAGACGGCGCAGGTCACCGCGGCTCAACGGCGAAACATTCGCGACGCTACACAGGGGCTCGTGGGCCTCGAAGTGATCGGCGAAACGTCCGGGCGCGTCCGTCTCCAGGATCTGTTGGACTCCTCCGAGCTTTCGATGCATAACGCCGTCACGCGAATGCGGCTCGTCGCCACGACGATGCTCGCCGATGCCGTCACCGCGCTCATCGAAGACGATAACGATCTCGCAGCGGATGTCGTCCAGCGCGATGACGACGTCGATCGGTTGTGGTCGATGGTTTCCCGCGTCTTTCGGTCCGTGCTTCGGGATCCATCGGCGGCGGCCGCGATCGGGCTCGACCGTGAGACGTGCTTCGATTACCACTCGAGCGCTCGTCAGTTAGAACGGGTCGGCGACCACGCGGCGAAGATCGCGACTCACGCACAAACGCTTAGCGCACCGCCAGCCGAGGCCGCCGAAGCGATTCAAGCGCTTCACGATGAGGCGACCAACGTGATCGAGATGGGAATGGACGCCCTGCTCGAAGACGAATCTGAACAGGCGACCAGACTCGCAAACAACGCACGACAGCGCGTTACGCGAATCGATGAACTCTCACGGGGTGTCGATGAACGTATTCGCGAACTGGAGCCTCAGCAGGCCCAATCGCTCGGACTGATCGTCGATTCGCTCTCTCGAAGCGCGGACTACGGTGGTAACATCGCCGAGACAGCGCTGCAGAAAGCAGCGCCGAAGCCGTAACCGAGGCGAGACTAGATATACGCGATCATCGAAGCAGTTCTTCAGCGACCGTTTCGACACCGAGCAGCGTCGGATCGATAATGTGGCCGACTTGGCCTTTTACGAACTCCGGCACCGAGTCGCGCGTGTAAAAAACGGTTCGGAGATCCGGATTCATATCTAGTGCGACCGTTACCGACGTGGCGAGCCCGACGTCCGTTATCACCAGTACGTTCGCCTCGAGGATTCCTGCGTCCTCTAGTGCAGGGCGGTCTGCGGTGCCTTCCGCGTACTGAACGGTCCCACCCTGCCGTTCGAGTTCCTCTCCGAGCTTTTCGGGATCGTTTCCCGCGATGACGATCTTACTCATATTCGATCGTCGCCGGAGGTTTATGTGTCACGTCGTAGACGACGCGTGCGACGTTTTCGTTTTCGCCGGTGATTCGTGACTGGATTCGCTGTAACGTTTCCCAATCGAG
This sequence comes from Natronomonas sp., assembly GCA_007121575.1. Taxonomy (GTDB): domain Archaea; phylum Halobacteriota; class Halobacteria; order Halobacteriales; family Haloarculaceae; genus Natronomonas. Next base: position 984 of record SKKJ01000126.1, on the reverse strand, counting down.
CTCTTGAGCCCTCGCGGTCATGCCGTCGCGGGACTCGACGGATCGAACGGAAACGATCCATCCGTGGACTCGGTTGTCGCCCTTCACGCCGGTGGCTTTTCCGAGAACGGCCGCAAGCGCCTGCCACGGTTCGTACTCTTCGAGTTCCTCTTCGATGACGTAGTTCGCTTCACGGGCGACTTCGAGTTTCTCTTCGGTCACTTCGCCGAGCACGCGGATCGCAAGCCCCGGTCCCGGAAACGGCATCCGTTCGGAGATTATTTCCTCGAGATCGAGTGCGCGTGCGACCTCCCGAACTTCGTCTTTATACAGGTCGCGCATCGGTTCGACGATCCCCTCGAAATCGACGACGTCGGGCAACCCACCGACGTTATGGTGTGATTTGATGGTTCCTTCCGACTCGATACGGTCCGGGTAGATCGTCCCCTGAACCAGATAATCCGCATCGACTTCGCGGGCGACGGTCTCGAATTCTCGAATGAACCCTTCGCCAATGGCGTGTCGTTTCTCCTCGGGGTCTGTGATGCCAGAGAGGGCGTCGAGGAACCGCTCGCGAGCGTCGACAATGCGGAGGCTCTCCATGTAGGAGAACGTGTCACGGATCTCTTCTGTTTCGCCCTTTCGCATGAGCCCGGTGTCGACGTATACCGGCGTGAGTTGATCGCCGACAGCTTCGTACGCTAACGCCGCCGCCGTCGAAGAGTCGACGCCGCCCGAAAGCGCGATGATAGCATTGGCGTCGCCGATCGCGTCTGCGAGCTCTTCGATCTTCTCGTCAATAAACGACTCGACGTTGACCATTACGCGGTCACCTCCTCTGGATCCGTCTCATCGGCTTCGAGGACCGTCTCGACGAGGTTCACGAACGGCGGTGAGGCTCGCCCGGGTCGAGAGCGGAACTCCGGATGGAACTGCGTTCCGAAAAAGAACGGGTGATCGGGGAGCTCTAAGATCTCCATCCGGTTGCCCGCCCGTCCCGAGAAC
>SKKJ01000306.1 GCA_007121575.1 Natronomonas sp. | reverse complement strand
GAAGGGGAGATCCACTCGAAGCGATTTCAGTCCGAAGTGCTCGATCTCTGTGTCGGTTGTAAAGGCTGTAAATCCGACTGCCCGACCGGTGTTGATTTGGCGAAGCTGAAAGCCGAGGTGAAACACAGCTACCACAACGAACACGGAACGAGCCTTCGGACGAAGTTGTTCGGCAACGTCGATCGCGTGAACTCGATCGGAAGCACGCTCGCACCGGTTTCGAATTGGGCGCAGAAGCTTCCGGGATCGAACGCCGTCGCGGAGAGGGTGCTCGGGATCGCCCCCCAGCGCGACCTTCCGAGATTTTCGAAAGAGACGCTCGCTGGCTGGTTTGACGCTCGCGGACCGAGGGTTGAGAAAGCCGAAGCCGACGACCACGTGTTGCTCTTTCCGGACACGTATACGAACTACAACTATCCCGAACCGGGAAAGGCCGCGGTCGAACTACTCGAAGCGGCGAACATCCACGTCCGGGTCGCGGACAAAAGCGAGCTTGCCCCGAGCGGTCGGGCGGCCTTCTCGATGGGCTTGCTCGATGAGGCCGAAACGCGAGCGCGGACGAACCTCGACGCGCTTTGGCCCTATGTCGAAGACGGCTGGTCAGTGCTCTTTATCGAACCGTCCGATGCGGTGATGTTTCAAGACGAGTACGTCGATTTACTCGATGACGATCGTGTCGAGAAACTGGCAGTCTCGTCGTACGGCGTCTGTGAGTATCTCACGACATACGCCGTCACCGCGGATCTGGCGTTCGACACGCCCGATGAGCGGCTGACGTATCACGGACACTGCAACCAAAAGGCGCTGAATCGCGACCACCACGCCGCGTTAGCGCTGCAGGCGGCCGGCTACGAGGTCGATGCGCTCGATTCCTCGTGCTGTGGGATGGCCGGCTCGTTCGGGTACGAGGCCGAACACTACGAGCTCTCGAAGGCGATCGGGCAGATTCTCCACGAACAGGTCGAAGCCAGCGGCGGAACGGTCGTCGCCCCCGGTGCCTCGTGTCGATCACAGCTCGCCGATGAGGATTTCGAGGGCGAGCGACCACCGCACCCCGTCGAGAAGCTTCGTGAGGCGCTAGCGTAATCGACCCGGACTGTTCCGGTCAGTTCGAAGACGCCTATTCACCGTCAAGCGGTTCACCACGCCGGTCTATGCGGGTCGCCGGCAGTCCAGCACGCTCCGCGTGTTCCTCGATGGCGTCCTCGCATTCGGCCTCGTAATGACAGAACGTGCCGGTGACATCCCCGTCCTCGTTGGTCAGTACCTCGGATTCGATCCATCGAATATCGACCCCTTCCTCGCGGAGCTCTTCGAGCGTCTCGCCGGACTGTTCGGCCGCCGCTTCGAGCGCTGCTTCGCTGATCGGCTCATCTAACTCTCTGAGGATGGTGAACGCATCGATATTATTTTCTGACATATTTCATTCGGGCGTACGAACGGGTGTGGTATAGTGTTGGACGAAATCGGTAACGTTCACTGGAATCTGCGACGCCTCCCATGAATCGAAGACCCGTCGCTTTTAACCGAGACACCGCGTATCCGGTGATATGCCGAAACCACGCGATGCGTTCGACGATCTTCGAACGTTCGAATTCAGAGAGCCAGAGGAAGTCCTCGATGCCGATAAGTTATACACCGTCTACGAGATCGCCCGGCTCTTGCAAGGTCTCGAGCCCGACTTCGATCTCGATCCCGAAACGGAAAACATTCTCTTAGATTGGGCGATTCCATGGATGCTCGATCACAGCGAGTCGTTCGTCTTCGCTGAACCGGACGACGACAACGAACCCGGACATTACGGACTGCGATGAAGCTGCTCGTCGTTGGAAGCGCCGAGGTCGACGCTGGGAAGACGACGTTTACGACCGGCCTCATCGAACGAACCGACGTTCGCGGGTACAAACCGCGTGCGGGAAACGGGTACTGGTACGATCAAGACGACTATCGACGATCGGTCGAAACCGGTCGGCTCTATGGCAAAGACGCGAAGAAGATCGCCGCGGCGTCCCCAGGATCGATCGCGCCCGAAGCGATCAATCCGGTTCACCGACTGTGGCTCCCCACGCCGGGACAGGGCAAAGGTGTCCTCGGCCGCGACGGACGGCGGTTCCTGTTCGACCGGGTAACGCGAGACGGCACGAACAGCTACATCGTCAACGGGACTGTCGAGATCCCGCCCGCAGCACAGCGGGCGTTTCCGTTGGAGGACGCACCAGTCGTTGAGTCGCTCGAGGACCTCAACGAGCGAATGCGCACCCGTCACGGACGGGCACTCGACGCGCTCGCGGAAGAAATCGCGTCCCGCGATGCGGCAATAGTCGAATCGTACTCGGATATCGCACGTCCGCTGTCTGGCTTTTCGCCCGACGGAGTTGCCGTCGTCGAGCCACGGCGCTGCCGCATATACGGCGGTGATCGATACGCGAAAGCCTGTCAGGTCGCAAGCGGCAGCGCGCACGAAGGCCGATTAGAAGAGCGCGTCGATCACGTTATCGAACTGTTAGAGCCGGCGGCATCGGTTACACTGCCAGCGCTTTCGAGCGAAGAGCGTGCGGATACAACGATCGTCGCCGAGGCCTACGAGTCGGCTTACGACGAACTCCTTGGAATCGTCTAAGGAACGCCGAGAACGCGACTGCCGCCCAAACGTATTCCGTCACGCCACCTATAGAGTACACATGGAGTATACGATAGCCGACACGGACGATATCGAAAGCGTCGTTCCGGGCGAGTACGGCGGGATGTGGTTCTTTCGAGACGCGCTCGGATGTGAAAACCTCGGCATGACCCTGCTTGAACTCGAACCGAACGCGAAGGGAAAAGCACACGACCACGCCGCGGATGCTCACGAAGAGGTGTATCTCGTCGTCGATGGTGAGCTAACGATCGGACTCGGCGAAGTGGGGAACGAATCGGCCGAAACCGAGACACTCACGACCGGCGAGGCGATCCGGGTCGCACCCGGCACATGGCGGCAACTGCACAACGACGGCGACGAGCGAGTTCGAGTCGTCATCGCGGGCGCGCCCTGAGATCTGAATCTCTTATCGACGCTTCTTGTGCGTACCATCGGCTGTGAACCGGCGATCGATGAAGGATGTACACAGGTTCAAGGAGGTTCCGCGCGCCAGTGGACAGTATGTATATCGCCGATGAAACGTGGCCGGAACTCGAGACGTATTTCGAGAGCGAATCCCTGGCGCTAGTTCCGCTCGGCTCGACCGAACAGCACGGACCGCACCTCCCGTTAGCGACGGATTATCTGATCGCGGAGGGGTTCGCCCGTGAAGCCGCAGCACGGACCGGTTATCTCTGCACTCCGACGATCAACATCGGCGTCAGTCCGCATCATCGACAGTTCACCGGAACGATGT
>SKKJ01000120.1 GCA_007121575.1 Natronomonas sp. | reverse complement strand
TACGTTGATCGTGTGCTACGGAAGGAAACGGATCCGTATACTGTTGCGGACGAGCTTATCGAGCCGATCGAAGCCTGCGTTCGAGAACGGCGTAACGAATAATCACCGGTAGGCCGACGAAGTCATTCCCCGCTGTCTGGGAATCGCTGATCGGTCAAGAAAGTTCGATAGAGACCGATGAGAGTGGAAATGGATCTCGATCAAGCAGTTGTTCGATCGTCTCGAGTTCTGCACGAAGCGTCTCGTCATCACCGTTTTCGAGCGCTTCACGTGCATCCCTCGCGCTCACCCGTGCGGCGTTGACGGCTTCGCCCTGGCTGCGCGCTCGCTCGCTCATGAGTTCGTGGCCGAGCCAATCTCCGAGCAATTCGACGAACGCTCGTTCCCACGGCGTGAACTCGGCCCGGTCGCTCCGATCACAGAAGCAAAGCGTTCCGTACTGTCGATCTCCAACGTACACCGGCGTTCCGATGTACGACGAAAATCCGACATCGTCATCCGTTTCAGGCCCGGCTGTGACGGCCACGAGGCCGCTTCCATTGACGGTTAAATCACCGATATCGTCCGATAAGGGGACCCCCTCAGCGGTATTGAACGGCAGCTGTTCATCGACGCTTTCGACGAGGATCTCAACGCCATTGTCGGAGCTGCGGACTACCGCGCCGTACTCTACGGTGAGCGTTTCGCGACCTAGCGTTAGCAACTCTTCGACCGGTGTCGTGACACTATCGATAACCGTTCGAGCGAGCTGTCTGAGTGCGGCTTCGCGTCGTTGAACCGCCTCCTCAGCGCGGTATCGTGCGGAAACGTTTTCGATCCGGTTTGCGAGGACGTGCCATTGGTCGGTTCCTCGACGTTTCCGAAAGTAATCCGTTACGCCCTCCGAAACGGCTTCACTCGCGATCTCTTCGCTGCCACGGGCGGTAAAGAGGATAAACGGGAGATCGGCGTCCATCTCACGGACGTATCGGAGTAGCTCCAATCCAGTCATCTGCGGCATATGGTAATCGCTGACCACACAGTCAATGGTACCCGTTTCAACGGCTTCGAGGGCTTGGTTCGGATCGGTTTCGATTTGGATCGAAAACGATTCTCGGAGCGTATTGAGCTGGTTTGCCATAAGGTCGGCGAGGGAGGGATCATCGTCAACGAGCAGTACACGGGTAAGACCGGCCATGTCCAGAATCTATCACACAGGGGGTTAATGTTTCCGTCGAGTTCATGAGACGGAACGATCGCTCCGAGCACGGTGGGAACGGTCCGTTCAAGGGATCTATTGTGCGCATGGTGTTTCTGTTATCTATGAGGTAGCAACGGCTGAGTCATTTTAAGCCAGAAGTTCAGAACGCTCGTCAGATCACGTATGTCGATGAGAGTTACGTGTCGGGAGAAGTCTGTCGATCGGTCGTTCAATAGGAACTATCGGAAGTATGCACGTCGTTTTCGAGATTATTCGGAGAATATACTAATTTCCTCTTTGAAAGGCAAAAATAACATTAATACATTGCGGATTCAATTTTCAAGCACGCGAAAAAAGCCCCGACAGCGTTAAATACCCCATCCCCGAAACCCGAACTGTTCCGATGCCGAAGGTCAAACTCACCGTTCCGGAGCATCTCGAGATGCAGATCGCTCAGCTCGTCGAAGAAGGCGAGTTCGTAAATCGAGAGGAAGCGATCGAAGAGCTGTTATCGACGGGGCTCCGGGCATACAAGACGAGCGGCCCGATAGATGACGACGAACCGGGATTCGAAGAAGATGGGATGATGGGTCACGACGACGAATACGTCTTCTGATTGTGTTATACGGCGGATTTTCTGTTCGATTCAATACCTGAGATCGATATGGAATGTCGATCTGTCGTAACGAACGAGTGACCGAATACGAACGCATGCGGTTCTCTATCGCACAAGCGTTAAGCAGTATGTTGTTATATCGGTAGATATGCATAAAGAAGAGTTGCTCGAACTACACGCCAAGATGGTGTCGATTATGGAACATTTTCGTGACATGGAGAACATCGATAGCTCGGTATTCGATCCGTATGATGAACTCGATGTAACCCCGGACGATGTCCACAAGTCGAAAAGCGAACACAAGCATGCGGTGTTCGTCCTCGGGAACGCGCTGGCGAACGTCATGGCAGAAGACGAGTTTTCCGATGCCGGTCGAATCGGAAAGCGGATGGAAGAACTCGCAGACGACGCCGAATCGAAATTATAACGAGCGTATACATAACCGGTCGTCGGTGAACACGTAACCTAAGACAGTGGGGCACAAACAGTCGGCAATGGAATCGCTGCGGAGCGACGAAGAGACCCCACGGTCGGGAGGGGTTATCAGCCGGACGGTGCAGCTGACGGAGATGCCTACGTTACGTACAGCGCTCGCGCTCGCTGAATCACCGCGAACGTTTTGGGCTGCCCCTGGGGAAGCGACCGTCGTTGGAAGTGGTACAGCGAAAGCTATCGAAGCGGATGGTCCCAACCGATTTCAAGCGGTTATGCGCGCCGCAGAGGAGCTGTTCTCGGAGGGCGATGTGCACGCGAGATCACTTGCGGCTCGTCCCCGTTTATTCGGCGGATTCGCCTTTCATGACGAGCACACGAATGACGAAACGTGGAGCGGATATCCCGGCGCGAGATTCGTGCTCCCCGAACGTCAAGTGACCTACACAGACAACGACGCTTGGTTGACGGTCAACGCTATCGGAGAATCTGTGAACGCCGTCGAAGAGGACCTCAAAGACGCGCACGAACAGCTTCGAACGCGTTCGCCATCCAGCGAACGGAACGTCTCTCCGGGTATTGTTTCTCGAAGTAGAACGACCTCGAAAGATGCGTGGAAAGCGAGCGTGACTGCCGCAACGGACCGAATCAGGGCGGGAGAGCTGCAAAAGGTCGTCTTCGCGCAAGCGCTTCAAACGAAGCTCGCTTCGCCGCTTTCGATCCCAGATATACTGATCCGACTGGGGACGACCTATCCCGATTGTTATCGGTTTCTGTTCGAGCCGCACGAACGTTCAGGGAGCTTTTTCGGCGCGACGCCGGAGCGATTAGTCGGACTTCGAGGACGGACGGTCGAAACTGGAGCACTCGCGGGGACGACCGGCCGGGGGGAAACACCTGAGGAAGACGAATGGCTTGCCAAGGAGCTGTTAGCTGACGAAAAGAACGGACATGAACACGACCTCGTCGTCGGTGCGATCCGCGAACAGCTGAAGCCTCACGCGGCGTCTATCAAAGCCGAAGCAAAGCGGATTCGTCGGCTTGCTACCGTTCAGCACATCGAAACCCCGATAACAGCCAAACTCGCCGAAGACGAACACATATTAACGCTCGTTGAAGCTCTTCACCCGACGCCAGCGGTCGGGGGACT
>SKKJ01000301.1 GCA_007121575.1 Natronomonas sp. | reverse complement strand
TATTTGTATCGCGGTGAATACCAACTCACAATAGCACACATGTCGACACCAATATTGCTACAGTTCTTCGAGATCCTCGATGCGCTTGAAGTCCTGTCGGGATTAACACTCGCCGTCGTTTTGCTCGTACTTTCAGTCGTACTCTTCGTCGGACCGTATCAACTGGCCCGACGAAACAATCTCGGGACAGCGCACGCAGTGGGCGCTGGAATCGGTGGGTTGGGCTTTGTGTTCCTGTTTTTGATTTTCATTCAGATTCTTCACAGCCCACTGTAAGCAAAGCGCAAACGGAATAGGTACGCCCTATTGACGGTGTTACTCACGTATAGCTGTTAGACCGAGCCGACCATCTTCACCACAATATACGGCAGTCACCGGGACAGATCCTACAGATATCGAGATCGATGGATCTCCCGCACAGACGTGCTATCGGCTCTTCAGAACGCGAGTCCGTCGACGACGACCGCAACGAGTACAAGCCCTAGATACGCGTTCGAGGCGTGAAACGCCCGAAATGCCGCGCGTTCGGACTGTTCGTAATGGAGTCGAATAACCATCCACAAGAAAACAGCGCCCAAAAGCACCGTAGTTACAGCATAAAGCATCCCGAGATCAGAGATCGCAGTGAGGATCCCCGCCGCGAGAAGCGTCGCGCCGAGATAAAACACGATATGCTTTCTCGTTTCGGTTTCGCCACGGACAACCGGCATCATCGGGAAGCCACCGCGTTCGTAGTCGTCCCGATACGCGAGCGCGAGGTTATAAAAGTGTGCGGGGGTCCAAAGGAAAATAACGCCGGCCAACACGAGGCCGCCGATACCAACACGGCCCGTAACGGCAGCGTAGCCGATCAGCGCTGGTAACGCCCCCGCCGCACCACCGATCACGGTGTTTTGAACCGTGTTCGGCTTTAAAATCAGCGTGTAGACGACACTATAGAAGACGATGGCCGCAAGTCCGAGCGCGGCGGTCAAAAGGTTCACCGAAAGGAACGCCCAAAGCGAGGCAACCGTCAGAAAACCACCGAATGCGAGCGCGTTTCGAACCGGAACCTCATGGGTTGCGAGCGGACGATCGGCAGTGCGTTCCATTCGTTTATCGATGTCTCGCTCGAGGACGTGATTGAACGTGCCGGAGGCACCGATCGCCAACACCCCGCCGCCGAGGGTAAAAACGACGGTTCTTACCGTTGGTGTTCCAGCCAGAACCATCCCCGCCCCGGCAACGAGACACAGGAGCCACATCAACCGCGGCTTCATGAGTTGGAAGTACGCACCGATGGTCACTTTAGCCCGAGCCATGAACGAAAGTGTCGAGAGATCGGTCATCGTTGCGGACCCGTGAAGTTCGCTCGAAGTCGAAGTGGGAGTATCCACGTTCGACAGCGTCTTCTCAGGTGCATCGTCCGAGCCGGTTTCGGCCTCTAACTGCCATGCCAACGCGAGAACGAGCGCCGCGAAGATCACCATCGCCACGAGGAGATGAAAACGCTCAACAGCAGTTCCATTCGCGAGGATGGCACCCGTCGCTGCTTGAATCGGATACAGACACAGTGCGATCGCAAGTGCTGTCTTAACTCGAACGGACCCATGTGCCCATCCGACGACCGCTGCGGCGATCACGAGCAACCCGACAACGATTGCGATGAGCCGGTGAAGGAGAGCAACGAGCACGGCGGGGTTCGAGAGATCGCCACCACAAAGCGGCCATCCATGGCATGCGGCGGCGGCATCCGCGAGCGCCGCCGTCGCACCGACGATCACCAAAACGTAGACACCGATGACGGCGGCCGCGAGTAGCGGAACCGGCTGTATCGAACGCATTATGTGCTTCTTTGTGGCCGAATACTTAGACCCCCCGTTTCCAGCACCTACGAGTTTTGTAACCGTTCCGTCGTTTCGACGAGCGGGTGGTGTGCGTAATCGACCTCTTCGATATCGTCGATCGAGTTGAGTTCGCTTTTCCGTGCGGTTTCAGCCATCCCGAGTTCGACCCGCGTATCGAGGCGAACCACGTATGCGTCCATCTCTTCGATACCGAGACGAGCCGCCGCCTTCACGCGGTGATGGCCGTCGGCGAGCAGTAGCGTTCCCGCGTTGTCGATGACGACGAGCGGTTCCGCGAGGCCGTTTTCGAGTTCGTACCGACGGCCTTCCAACTCGTCGGTGTACACTTTCGTCTGCGTCGGTGTCAGTAGATCGAGTTTCACGACTCGGCGCTCTTCTTTGGCTTCGACGCCGTGAATACTTTCCAGCGTCCGCTTGAGTTTGCCAACTTTCTCTGGAGTCGCCCGTTCGATCTGTGAGCGAATTACATCGGCGTTCGAGATGAGCCCGACGAGGTTACCCGCGTCGTCAACGACAGGTAGCTGTTGGATTCCCGAACGGAGAATGACCCGTGCAGCGTCCGTAATTCGCATTTCTGGATGCGCAACGATGATGTCGTCGGTCATGATTTTGAAGATCGGTTCGTTCTCGGCGGCGAGCAACAGATCGCGTGCGCTGATGAATCCGCTGACATGACGACCGTCACAGACTGGATATCCACTGTGGGAGTTGCTTCCAGCGATCCGCTTGGCGACCGATTTGACGGTGTCGTCGGGCGAAACTGTCTCGACATCACGCGTCATGTAATCTTTCACCTTCGGCTTGTCTTCGTACGTCTGCGAGCCGTCGTCCATTACTAAACGAACGGTGTCACGCGTCAAAAAGGTCACCCTTACTAGTCGTCACGAGCGCCGATGATATCGGAGTAGACGTACGCTGCCGCGTAATCAGGTGAGATACCGAGCGCTTCGAAAAATCGCTCGCTGACGACTTCGGCGATGACGTCGCCGTGCTCGTCCTCATCGACTTCCTCAGTGAGGATTCCGACCGGGATCTGTGCACCGGCCATGTCCGCATGCCCACCGGCACTGCCGATCTGTTCGAACGCGTCGCGAAGGACTTCTCCGAGATCGAGATCGGTCCCACGAGCACGTGCTGAGGCGAAGACCACATCGTCGGTATAGCCGAAAACGAGCGTGGTCGTGATACCTTCCATATTGAGCAACTGGTCTGCCGCCTGCGAAAGCGTATCTCGATCCGAGATCGATCCGACGCAACTCGTTAACACGTCCGATGTAACCGACCGGTTAGTAATCGCCCGACCGATCGTGTCGATCGTTTCAGCGGTTATGCTGGGAGATACGACCTGCCGAAGCCGGTCGCGATCGACTAACTCAATGAGTTGAGCGGCAGCGTTAAAATCGGCGATCGAAACCCCGCGGCTGAACTCCTTCGTATCGGTTCGAATGCCGTAGAGGAGTCCGCTAGCCAACGCCTCGTCCGGAACGATCCCGAGATCGAAGAGATAACTCGAGACGAGCGTACAGGTCGATC
>SKKJ01000179.1 GCA_007121575.1 Natronomonas sp. | reverse complement strand
TCGGGTAGTGCAGAACCTTTTTTATAACGCGGTCTCGTTCACGGACCCGAAGACCGGGACGATCAGCGTACAGGCTCGTCGGGAGAACGACGTTCTTCGCGTTGAGGTTGCGGATAACGGTCCCGGAATCCCCGCGGACGAACTCGCGGTTCTCAAAGCGCGACAGGAAACGCCGCTGAGCCACGGCAGCGGGATCGGGCTCTGGCTCGTCAAGTGGTGGGCCGACAGAACGGGGACGGATCTGACCTTCGAAACGGGCGCGGACGGATCCGTCGTTTCGGTCGCATTTCCCGCGTCCGCGATCGCCGATCCGTGAACGCTCGGGACTTCGAACTCGACTCGATCGAACGGTTCACTCGTCGAGGACGGCTTTGATCGCGTCTTCGATTCGCGCGGCGTTCGGGAGCTGAAAGTCTTCGAGATCGTACAGCGGATAGACCGCATCCCAGCCGGTAACACGCTCGATTGGCGCTTTCTGATAGAACAGCGCCTCCTCTTGAAGCAGCGCGGTGATCTCGCCCGCGAGCCCGCCCGTTCGGGGAGCCTCGTGTACGACGACGGCTCGACCGGTCTTTTTGAACGACTCGACGATCGTTTCTCGATCCATCGGCGAGAGCGTCCGAAGGTCGACGACCTCGGCGTCGATGCCGTCTTCCGCGACCGCTTCGGCCGCAGAGAGCGTCGGTCGCGTCATCGATCCCCACGTGAATATCGAGACGTCGCTTCCTTCCCGCCGAACCGCGGCCTCTCCGATCGGGATCGCATACGACTCCTCGGGAACCTCCTCGCGGAACGCCCGATAGATCTTCTTCGGCTCGAGGAATATCACCGGATCCGGATCGCGGATCGAAGCCGTCAGTAACCCCTTCGCGTCGTGTGGAGTGCTCGGGACGACGACTTTGAAACCGGGATGGTGAACGAAAATCGCCTCCATGGATTCGCCGTGAAGATCCGGTGCGCGAACGCCGCCACCGAAGGGGGCTCGAAGCACCATCTGACAGGAGAACTGTCCGCGAGAGCGCGCGTTGAGGCGGGCGGCCCGGGTGTATAGCTGCTCTAACCCGGCGTAGGTAAACCCGGAAAACTGGATTTCCGCGATCGGTCTGATCCCCGATGCTGCGAGCCCGATCGCTGCGCCGGCGATCCCGGTTTCCGAAAGCGGTGTATCGATCACCCGTTCGGGGCCGAACGCGTCATAGACGCCTTCTGTCGCCCGAAACACGCCCCCGGATCGCCCCACGTCTTCGCCGAGAAGGATGACCGACTCATCGAGAGCCATCTCGTCGTGAATCGCTTCCGCGACCGCTTCGACCAGTGTGAGTGATTCGGCTGCCATCGCTACCACCTGAACGCCTCCTCCCCGTGTTCGGAGACGAGTTCAAGTAACGCTTCGCGCTGTTCGTCGATGTATGTCGGTGGGTTCGCGAACACCTCATCGAACACCTCCGTCGGCGACTGTTCGGCCGCGATGTCGAGCGCGCGCTCGGCCGCCTCTTTCGCCCGGCGATCGGCCGCCTCTCGAATCGCCTCGAAGTCGTCCGGATCGAAGATGCCTTGATCGAGAAGGAACGCTTCGTACCGCTCGATCGGATCGCGGTCTCGCCACGCCTCGCGGTCCGAATCGTCTCGGTAATCGTCGGCGTCGCTGGAGGAGTGCGCACCGCGTCGATACGTCAGCGCTTCGAGCAACATCGGCTCGCCGCTTCGGGCCCGCTCGACTGCGCGCTTCGTCGCGCGATACATTGCGAGCACGTCATTGCCGTCGACGAGTGTGCCCTCGAAACCGTACCCGATCGCCCGATCCGCGTACGTCTCGGCGGCCGTCTGTCGTTCGACCGGCGTCGAGATCGCCCACTGGTTGTTGAACACCACGAAGACGACCGGTAACTCGAGGACGCCCGCGAAGTTCAACCCGGCGTGAAAATCGCCCTTGCTCGCACCGCCGTCGCCGACACCGACGAGACCCACTTCGTCGTACCCCTGGAGTTTTCGCCCCCACATGAGGCCGACGGTCTGTGGCACCTGCGTTCCGACCGCGACGATGTGTGGCATGCGCCGTTCGTACGATTCCATCTCGTCGATCGTGTCCGACTCCCATTCCTCGTAGCCTCGAAGCCAAAAGAGCAGAATGTCCTCGAGCGGCCGGCCTCGTTGGATGTGTGCGCCGTACTGTCGCCATTCGGTGTTCATCCAATCGCGGTCGCCGAGTCCGGCTGCGACGCCGACGTGCGCTGCTTCGAGTCCGCGACACTCCATCCAAAAGTGAAACTTCCCCTGTCGTTGCAGGGTCAATCCTCGCTTTTCGAGCGCGCGCGCCTGCACCATCGATCCGTACAGCTCCTGCAGCTCATTCGTTTCCAACTCGAGGGCGTTGGCCGCTTCGGTGTCGTACGATCCGTCCGGTGCGATAATCTGTTCACAATCGTCGTACTCCTCCGGAAAACGTACCATACCGTAGCTGTCGCCCGTCTCTGATATATATGTTAACGTGTGACTATCTATGGTTTGGTCGACAGGCGACTCGTATCGCAGGGTTCGGATGGATGTCGACGAACCGAAATACTCCGCGTCCGTCGGTACCGATACCATGGGTGACTCCCGAACGGTCTCGGGCTGGCTCGCGTGTCCCGTTGCCGACGCGAGTGAAATCGAGCGCTTTCGGGATCGGCTCTATGAGTGGCTCGAAACGCCCGATTCGTTTCGGCATGCCGACGATCCACACCTGAGTCTCTTCGGCGTTCGGATTCCCGGCGGACGAGCCGCCCGGTTTGAACGCGAACTCGAGTCATTCGCCGAGGCCATCGGACCACGGAATTGTAGCACTGACGGGTATCTGCTCTATCCGTCGACCCGCAATCCGATGGTCGTCTCACTCGATCTCCCCGTTCCGTTGACGGCGCTCGCGTCACCGATCGCCGACCTCCTCGCTCTGTACGACGGACGGATCTCCCGCAGTCCGGTCTCTCCGCACGTAACGCTGTTGAAAGGCGGGGCACGCGGCGTCGATGTCCAATGGGCACGAATCGATGCACGGATTCGAAGGCGACTCGCCGCTGTGGCCGGTGAATCAAACCGATGTGATCCCCCTCGACGGCTCGTCGAACCCACAATCGAAATAACGCTCGATCCCCCGGCGATGGAGTGGGACCGCCCGATCTGATCTCATCTCCAATCGCCCGGGTGCTATCGAGCGGTGCTCGATTGTTTCGACGACACTGACGTAGAATGTTTCTCTAACCGATCTTTCGGTGTGACGTAACGCTCGTCATCCATGCAGGGTGTGACGTACTCGAGCGTGTCGTCGACGAACTCGGCGAGAGTGAACTCGGGTAACGATATCGTTCGGAACTCGCTTCCGGTGAATTCACACGTAGCTCGCTGCGGTT
>SKKJ01000356.1 GCA_007121575.1 Natronomonas sp. | reverse complement strand
TAATCGACGAAGAGTCGATGAAATACGCCGCAAACCGGTATCATAAAACCGACTTCCTCAACGTCGATGTCGAAGGCGAAGGGAACACGGAACTAACCGATAACGAAGATATTCGGACGGAGTCGCCGCTCTTTGTCGATATTTATCCGAGCGCTGTCGAACAGTTCGAGTTAGCCGGACCTGAAGCGGGAACCGAGATCGCGATCGGCGAGTCGGAACTGATCGAGATCGAGACGATACACGATCGGTTCGGCAACCGGATCCGACAACCGGAATTCGAAGTCACGCTCGAAGGGGCCGAAAACACCGACGTTCACACCGGTATCGAGATCGATACCGACGAACGGGATGGGCTGGATCTCAAGCGGGACGGCCAGATACCGCCTCGTCTGGGCGTGTTCGACCTGCGCGTAGAACTAACGGATATCGAAGGCCCGGAAACGCCGACTACTGGTTCCGTTACGGCGACGGTTTCAGAGCTCGCGATCTATCCCGATGAGGTTCAGCTGAACGCGATCGGTCCGGCAAACGACTTCGATGTCAACGGCGGAACGCAAGCGCTTGCACTCGATCTCGGCGTCTCGAATGCGGAGATCGACGCGGTTGACATCGAATTACGAAAGACGGCTGGAAACGGAACGATCACTGTCGACCGATCCGGGGGATCGCCAACCGAAACGGAGCTGTGGGAAGACACCGAATATGCCGGGGACGACGAGTTACGTCCGGAGAACACGTGGGTGATCGAGCGCGGGCTCACGGCGAGCGATTTCGATGTGGACGGCGTTCGAACATACGTATTCGAAGCGGATACCGCGGATCGATACGAGATCACCGCGGACGTGATGCCCTACGAAGGTCGGTTGGTCGCGAACGAGACCGATTTGAGAACGTCGACGGTCGAAGAACACGGCGAGGCGACTCGAGACATAGCAGAGCTCGTCGCCACGGGGCCGATCGAAGCGGTCGCGGACGTGGCGATACGATCCGAGTATGCGTTCGTTGGAACGGAGATCGACGATGGCGAAGACGTCAGAATCGATCTCGGCGCGTTTCTCGACGCGAACGGGAACACGATCACCGAGACGAACGAGACGGTTATCGTCGAGTTCGGTTACGATGCGATTGAATCAGGAAATCAGACCGAGATCGTCAAAACCGAGATCGGCCCGACAGTGGACGATCCGGCCGCAGTCGTTACGACCGACCCGACGGCACTCGACTCGACGGCACTCGAGACGGGAGCGAACGCATCGATCACGATCGACTTTTCAGACGGCTCACAGCGAAACGAGACCGAGCTCACACTCGTCCATCGAGTGGTCGAACCCGAAGAGTCGGGCTGGCATACCGGATCGCTTCCACAGCCGGCCACGCTGTACGTTGACGCCGACGGGCCGCGTGATCTCACCCAGTGGAACCCCAACACCGAGCGCTACGAAAGCTTCGCTGAAGCCGCTTCGGGCGATGTCTTCGAACGGTCTCACGTTGAGACAACGCATCTTCATCGAGGCTTTTATTTCCACACGGAAGCGGCAGACGCACGCCTCGGATTCGACTTCGTGACCGATGACGAAACGGCGGCGAACGAAACGGAAGCTACCGACACGGTCGAACTGGAGGATGGGTGGCATCTCGCGAGTTCGAACTACGATATCTCTGCACACGCACAGCAGCATCTCGAAACGGATGTAAACTGGACGGAGTACGGGTTCAGCGAAGGGGACGATGCGTTCCTCATTCGGGACGATCACGATACCCGAATCCACGATTTTACAAACGGGAGCGAAATCGATGGATCGGAGACCGTCGTCGAATACGACGACGCGTACTGGATACGCGTTCGAGACGACGATGAGACACCACTCGTGCGGGAGATCGTCTCCTCGACGTTTACTGAAGCAGCGGAAGTGCAACGCGAGGAGCCATAATGGTTCGATCACGAGTTCTGGTTTTGGCGACGGTGATCTCGGCACTTTTGCTCGCGTGCAGCGGCGGAACGGTCGGGATCGCCACTGCGGCCGACGGGATGCCCGGAGAACCCGCCGCCTTCTATGGCGAGGCGATCGAGGCGAACGGGACGGAGATTCCAGCCGGAGCCACGATCGTCGCCGTCGTGAACGGGAGCGTGCATGGTGAGATCACCGTCGAAGCACCCGGATCGTACGGCGGTTCGGGCGCATTCGATGAGAAGCTACGCGTGGATAGCACGGCCGGCGACGAGGTGACGTTTCATCTCGTTGGCCCGAACGGACCCGTCGGTGGAACGACAGCGCTGAATGCCGGGATTTCGGAAGAAGATCTGACGTTTCCCGACGGCTCGATCGAGGATCTTCCGCCGATACCGGTTATCGAGATTGAGCCACGTGTGGCCACGGCTGGAGATTCGGTGGTTTTCTCCGCCAAAAATTCGACCGTTCATGACGATGCAACCCCCGTTTCGTTCGAGTGGGTGGTCGAACGAGACGGCGAAACGATCGAAACGTTCGACGGAGAAACGGATACGAAAAGCTTCAGCGAAGTCGGAGTGTATGACGTCGCGCTCACCGTTCGGGACAGCAACGATCGGACCGCAACCGAGATGTCTGAGTTGGAGATAGAAGCCGACGATGAGGCGACGAGTGATGGAGATGACGGCGGTAGTTCAGCCGGCGGGGGCACGTCGAGCGGTGGAAGTGCCGGTATCGGATCAACGAGCGACGGAGACGATCCAACGAGCACGGAGTCGACGAATGAAACCGAATCGTCGCGTTCGACATGGGAGAGAACGCGATCCGAAGAGCCACTTCTCGCGGAAACGCACCGCATCGAAGATCAGTTTCCGGACGCGCCAGGGACGGCGGTCGTCTTTGCAGAAACGATGATCAAGGAGATCGTTTTCGAAAACGAATCGGTCAATGGGGAGATCTCGATCGAAGAGTTCGATGATCCAGTCAACAATGCGCCGCCGTTACCGATAGATCCGTTCATTCGCCCGGTGTCGGCGATTTCGGTTCCAGCGGAGTACCAAAGCAGCGATGCGGTCCTTCGATTTGTCGTCTCTGAAGAGTGGGTCACCGAACGTGGCTTCGATCCGGCGTATCTAACGGTATATCGACTCCCAGATAACGGCGAACGATGGAGCGCGCTTCCCACAGACGTCTCCGTGATCGACGAGGGATATGCCGTCGACGCCCGAACGCCGGGATTTTCTCAGTTCGTCGTCGCGGGGCGTGAGCCACCGACAAGCGAGGATGAACCGACGACGGCTTCTGTCGAATCAGAGGGCGTGGGCGATCGATCGGACACAACGGCTGGTGGGAGCGGGTCGTCCGAGATCAAGGAGACAGCGGATTCAACGGCGACTGAGATGACGATCTTCGATCGGACACCTTCGTTCGTTCCGTT
>SKKJ01000174.1 GCA_007121575.1 Natronomonas sp. | reverse complement strand
TTCGCAACCGGAACCAACAGCGTACCGTTTTCTCGTGACATGTCCCTTGTTGATTCGTTACACGATTCTCCGGTTAAGAGTTCGCTTTTCGGACGCTTCACGAATCGCTCAGTTTCGGTAGCGTCCACAGAACGAAATCCGGTACCACAGAACGAAATCCGGTACCGTATCGTTCAGTGTGAGTAACCGGTTTCGGTTTTATTGAGATCAGTCTTCAGCTTCGACTTCCGCCTCAGTCGCGGTACTGTCACCTTCTTCGGTTCGGGAGGCGACGAGTGCGCCCCGAGCGACGCTGTATAACGGTTCGTTGGCCTTTCCGACGCTGCTGATCGAAAACGGAATGTTCGCTTTCCCCAGCCGTTCTTCGAAAAGCTTCTCGAACCCAGGTGGGCTGGATGTCCCCCCGGTTACGACGACCGGAACATCGAGCCCTTCTTCGACGTCCTCTTCGTTGACCTCCCGTGAGATATTTTCGATGACGTAATCGAGGAGGTTGTCGTAATAAATCGAGAGCGCACCTTCGACACCGCCCGCATCGGTCGTGAAGTCGAGTCGGAAGTCCTCCTCTTTGATCGAGGTGACCTTATCGACGTTCTCACCGGTCGCCGTCGCGGTCTGTTCGTCGATCCAATCGCCACCGCGGGCGACGCTGAACGTCATAACCGGCACAGCGTAGTACGACAGACAGACGTTCGTCATTCCCGCACCGAAGGAGATACCCAGTCCGGTGAAGTTGTGATCGGCGAGCTCCGAATAGATGACTGCCATCCCTTCGTTGATCGGCTCTGGATCGTATCCGATATCATCGAGGAACGATTCGAGCGTTTTCTGGTGATACAGCGTCGAGAGATCCGAATCGATCGGATCCGCCGGCGTCGAGAAATAGATCCGCTCGTTCGGGCGATCCGGCTCGCCGACGACTTGCTCTAAGATGAGCTTGATCATCGGGATCGCGGATTTCTCCTCCGAAGAGAGGATGCCGTGTTTCATCGGTCGCCGCGTTTCCTCGTTGAAGATGTTTGCGAAGTTCAGCGCGTCGTCGCCGACAACGTAGACGTTGTCGTCTTTTCGGATATGGAGGACTTCCGAGCGGCTGAGCATTCGCTCGGCCATATCACTGTAATCGATCTCGACAAACGAGTTCCGTTGTGATACGAAGACCGTCTCGTTGCCGTCCTGTTTCGCTGAGACGATATTCATCGTCCCAATGTCAATGCCACGAGCCATATCTAACTCGCCGCTCGGGAGATATTAAAACTACTCCCCGATCTGCCGTTCGAGTGTTTCAATTATTTCTCCGAAAAGGCCGTGAAAGTATGGTCACGTTACCGTCCGAAATAGGATTTGAACTGGTTGAGGACACCGTCGGGCTCTTCGTCCGCTTTAGCCTGCTGTTGTTCGCGGAGTTCTTTCAACTTCGCCGCTTGATCGTCGACCCCGCCCCCGCTGTCCGTTCTCTGTGTTCCACCTTTCAACCCCTCGAGCGCAGAGAGCTGCTCGTCGATGCTCGACGATCGGTGTACTTTCGCCGAGGATTGATCGAGCGATTGCCCTTCGAGGTCTTCGTCGGGGGTAATCCGTAGCCGTTCGGTTTCGACCCGTTCGACGCCTCCCCACGAGATCTCCGTCTCCGACATCGCTTCTTCGATGTCTCGTTGTACCTGTGCTGCGGTCGCGTCTGGATCCACGTCCGCAGAGCCGGTGCCCGCTTCGCCACTTGCGTCCGCCGCCTCGACTGTTCCAGCCTTCACCCCGCCCCCGGCCCGTTCGGTATGGTATCCGACGAGCGCTGACCCCGTCGCCGCGAGAACGCTTATCAAGCCGACCGCGTACATCGTGACGCCGTGAAGGCTGTAATCCGGCGTTCCGTGGTTCCAGTTCGACGGATACACCGAGATGAAAAAGCCGATCGCGCCGATGACGATCGCGAGTCCCCCCGCGGCGACGTATATCGTCCGACGGTCCGCCGGGAGCAAGACGACGACCGCGACCAACACCAACGGCAGTCCGATCGCTCCGATCGCGAACGCGATCTCTCGGATCCAAAAGACGACACCGTCTAAGAACGCTCGCTCGATGACGAACAAGAGCAAACCAACGAGTCCGAGTCCGAGTCCGCCAAAGAACAGTGCAAAGCCGAGATAGACGTCCGTCCGCCGGTCTGGTTCTCCGATGTATTCCCGATAGAGTTCGACGAGTCGGTCTCCGTCGTCGGTGCCGGGGGATGACATTTGCCAACCCTTTCGGCTGAGACCCTATGATTGTTTGGCCTTTCAGTGGGTACGTGTTCGGATAGCTGTTTTTTCTACACCCTGTAAGAGATGATACTGTCATACACTTTCTATTATTTATCAATTAAAACTTAATGTGGGTTCGCTTTTATTGTTTGTAATAAACTACTATTCTGCAAATTATTAATCTGAACTGATCAGAATATATTTACCGATAGGAAGCAAGCGCATACTATGAGTTCACGCAGCGTCGAGATCGGAACGTTCGATGTTGGCACGGCGGATACTGTTCTATACGATAGCCAACCCTTGTCGACTACATCGCTTAATATCGGAGAAATTGAGGAGAACGTCGCAAGCGTCGAGGTCGGGACGGATTCGACGATTGTCGGCATGAAAATCTATTATGAACTTGTCGCCGATTCAGAGGTTCCGGGTCGAAGCAAGGTCATCTGGCAGTTGAGTTCAAGAGATCACTACTGGTATCCAGGTTCCCATAACACCTCTCCCTACTTCGATCAGATGCCTCCCGGAATCTATGATCAAGCCAAACAGTCTGCCTATGGTGGTGGTACGGGACTCCCGCTCAGCGAACTCGAGCGGTTTGTTGATCCTGCGGTGGAGGGAACGGCCCCTTCGACGCTTGATTCCGGTGACCGGATTGCCATCCACGCGCGAGTCAGCAACGATTCGGATGTTTTTCCGCAGACGCTGAATGGTCGGGTGACCCTTACGGTCTGGACACGAAGCGAAGCCGAATAAACGCAAAACGATATCGATGTCCGTTTCGCCGACGGTCGGTTCTTGACTGCGTCGGTGGCTCTTTATAATGAGCATTCATCGTCGAGCAATCAGATAGCTCTGTAGGAGGCTCTGGCTTCTTCTTCTTCCTCGCAGAGGATGGTGACGGCACATTGTCAAACTTCGCTCGAAGCCGTTCCTCTGAAAGCAGGTTATTCGGTAATACCGAGGCGTATCTTTCTTCCACTTGGATTTACCTTCTCCGTCGTCAGCGAGACGCGGGCTACGTAGTTGACAAAACTTCCGACGAAGGTGTCCGGCTCCAACACCCGCGAGACCTTTACAGCTTGCGTTCGGATTTTATCGCTAGTAACCGACTCGGTCGTGAACTTGTGGACGCCTGATCGCGCGCTGAATA
>SKKJ01000293.1 GCA_007121575.1 Natronomonas sp. | reverse complement strand
TGCTGACCGGCCGCGACACGATCGAAATCGCGACCGATACCGAGGCGCCGCAGTCTCCGTCGGATTCGAAACCTACCTCTCTCGAGTGTACGGACTGTCGTGGTTGCTGGGTGGATCTATCGCCGCGTTCGTGTTGCTTTTCGGCTCGTTGCTCACACCGGCATCCGCTGACGGGCTGGAACGGTTCGTGTCGGCTGCCGTTCCGGGCGAGCGTTTCACTCCAGCGGGGAGATATCTCCTGCTCACCAGCGCGGTACTCGTCGGCGCAGCGAGCAAACGAACGACGGTTGCGCTCGGTGGGGCGTATCTTCGCTGGCGGGCGAACGCTCGGAGAGCGGCGATCAATCGCTCGCTTCCGGGAGCGGTTCGGTACCTTCGTGCGCTGGCCAACGGCAGCGAGGGACGAACCGTCGTGCTGCGAAAGGTCGCCGAGCAAAACGCCTATGGCGAAACCAGCAAGTCGTTCGAACGGGTTCTCAAGACGGCTGCACTCACTGGAAGCCTCGATACCGGACTGCGAAACGTCGCCAGAGAGACGCCGTCGAAAGAGCTGTTTGCACCGTTTCTATTACAGTTTCGAGAGCATGCGAGTCACGGCTCGGCATCGCTACGAGAGTATCTCCGGATGGAATCGCGAATGCTTTCGCACCAGCAGTCCCGTGCGCGCCAACGGGCTGGTGATTACCTGGAGCTGGTCGCCGAGTTATTTATCTTCCTTCTCGTATTGCCGGCGTTGATCGTCGTCAGCCTCACGTTTATCGGTGTGCTTACACCGAGCCTTTCGAAGACGGTCGCGTTGCCGGGCGAGCCGACGGTACGATCGCTACTCGTCTACGGGAGTTCACTATTCATCCTCGTTGTCGGCGGATGCACTGCCGGTATCGTTGCGCAGCTTCGACCGTCAACGCATATTCGGAGGTACGAACGACCCCTGGGATACGCGACGATACGGTCCGCAGTAACGAACCCTGCGAGCGCTGCGTTCGTGTTCGCGTTCCCGGCAGCTGTCGTCGGCTGGGGGCTGTGGACGCTCGGCGAACCGCTGACTAACATCGTCTTACTAACCTACGCCGCCTATGGACTTCCCGTCGGTACCGTCGCGGTGAACCGATCACGTATCGACGACGCGAAAGACAGGGAGATACGGGATTTCGTGCACGCGGTCGCGGGACATCTGAGCCTCGGCCAACCGTTCGAATCGGCCGTCGAATCCGTCGCAGACGACATTGAGTTCGGAGCGTTACAGCGCGATGTCGACGATCTCGCGTTTCGGCTCGGATTAACCACCGGAAGCGCTGGCATCGATACGCGCCATGAGGCGCTCAGCCGGTTCGTTGCACGTGTGGGAACCCCGCTCGCAGAACAGACGATCGGTCTCATAAGAGGCGCATTGGCAGTCGGAAGCGACGCCGAAACGACGTTCGAGACGCTTCAGACGGAGATCGGTTCGCTGTATCATCAACGCAAGCGGCTTCAGTCGGCGATGTTTATTTACGTCGTGATCGGATGGGCGACCGCACTATTCGTTGTAGGGATCGTTATCGCCGTCAACACGTACGTTCTCGAGGGAGTCACACAGCTTTCTGCCGCGTCACATCCGTCGGGAATTTCGATCGATCCGAACGCGATCGATCCACCCCGAGAGACGTGGCAATTTTACCTCGTTACTCAGGCGACGATGCTTGCGTGTGGATGGTTTTCCGGCGTCGCCTCCCGCGGTCGATACACGGCGTTACTCCATTCGTCCGTACTGGTGGTGGTTTGTTACCTCGTCTTCGTCGCCGCGGGAATGGTTTGACATCCTCCCCGCGCTAAAGGGCGAGGATTCCACGAAGTGGATATTCGGTTCGCGCGTTTCCTCTGGGTTCAAGTACGCTTTCGCGTGACCCGTCAATGGTTGCGTCCAATTATGACCAAAAACGTGCGTTACAGCGCGTACAGCCGTGTCAAAGCGGCCTTCCTCCCCACACACGGTGGGCGTTAAAAACGGCTGGCTATTCAACCAACGAGGTAGCACGGTTCGCGTCAGCCGAACTGTTACGCCGTGCATAGTTCACCCTCCCGTTGGGCAATATTCTCCGATGCGTTCAAATCAGCATGACGTTCCTGACCACACTCCGAGCAGGAAAAGTAACGACCGAACGTGAGCCACACGTACACGCAGAACGGCACAGCCGAACGAGAGCCGCGAACATCGATCGCATCGCGGCTGAAACAGGACGTGGTACTTCCTCACAAGGTATTTAACGATGTGGCTTGCGAGGAGTGGGTATGCAGTACGATCGGATTCTCGTCCCGACGGACGGCAGCGACTGTGCGAATCGAGGTGTCGATCGAGCGATCGATCTCGCCGAGCGGTTCGATGCGACCGTGCACGCGCTGTATGTGGTTGATAAAGGCGAACGCCCGGGCGATTGGGATATCCTCGTCGAACGACAGGAAGCGGCGGGTGAAGCCGCACTCGATGAGGCTGGCGAGCGTGGGGCCGCGGTGGAAATCGATGTGAAAAAGCACTTACGTCGAGGATATCCCGCGAAAGAGATCCTCTCGTTCGTCGCGGACAACGATATCGATGTGATCGTCATGGGGACCGCCGGTCGAAGCGGAATCGACCGGCTTCGACACGCTGGAAGCACGACCGAACGGGTGATTCGACGGACGTCAGTTCCGGTATTTGCAGTCCCACCCGAACGAGAATAGGGTCGCTTACTGCTCGGCCGGCGGGCCATCAAGAACCGTCTGGGCGAACACGGCGGCGACTTCACGGACCGCTTCGTCTTCGGTTTCTTCTTTGGGACTGTGACTGATTCCGTCGACGCTCGGGACGAAGATCATCCCGGTCGGAATCCCGGCGTGTTGGAAGTTCATCGCATCGTGGCCGCCTCCGCTCGGGATCACTCGGTACGGGACATCGAGCGTCGAAACGATCTCGACTAACCGATCGATCGTGTCGCCATCGAGTTCGACAGGGGGCGATCGATCGACCATCGTCGTCGTCACGTCGAGGGCGCGGTTCTCGGCGATCTCCTCGATCGAATCGATGACCCGCGTTTCGACGTCGTCGCGGTATGGGTTGTCGTTACTCCGGATATCGACCGAAAACGTGACCTCTCCACAGACTTTGTTCATCGCACCGCCGATCGGTGTGAACTCCCCGACGGTCGCGACGAGATCGCCGGTTTCGGCGGCTTCGTTCGCCGTCGATTCGACCGTGGTGACCATCTCCGCAGCGCCGGCGATGGCATCCCGACGCAGTGACATCGGCGTCGCACCGGAGTGATCGTAATCGCCTTCGACAGTCACACGGTATCTGACCGGCCCGCGGATTCCGGTGACGATCCCGAGATGCTCATCGGCCTCATCGAGCACGCGTCCTTGCTCGATGTGCGTTTCGAGGA
>SKKJ01000083.1 GCA_007121575.1 Natronomonas sp. | reverse complement strand
GATCACGAACAGGGCGAAAAACGGTGTGAGGGCGACGAAGAGGCTCGCGAGAGCCGTGCCACCGATGGCGAGTAAGATAACCCGTCGCTCGCCGACACGGTCCGCGAGGACGCCGCTCGGAAACTGGCTGGCGGAGTAGGCCATCCACATTCCGGTGAGGGCGATTCCGATAACGGAGTTGGTGACCGCGAAATCGTCCGTGATGAGCGGGACGACGGGACTGATCACCAAGCGACCGACCATCGTCACGAAAAACGCGAGCGTACACAACGCAAGGACGGTCTCTCGGTATTGCCATCGCATGTTCTCTCACTCCCGTAGCGGTGCTCCAGTACGGGGGAAGTAACCGTTTCCTATTTGGGATCATGCGAGTCGATTCGATCAGGCTCTGTTCGCGATCGTCCTCCGAGATATCGCAGTTTCCCGCGGACGCCCAACGCTGTGTACTGTCGCCACTGCTCGCGAAGGAATACGTTGTCCGGCGGTAGCGTTTTACTGTGAGGGTGCGTGGCACACGGCATGTCTACGATACGCCCCCTCGATGGCGTCACCGTCGTCGAACTCGGACAGGTCGTTGCGGGCCCCTTCGCGACGATGACACTCGGTGATTTGGGCGCTGAAGTGATCAAGATCGAACCGCCCGGACGCGGCGATCTCGCCCGGAGCGTCGAGCCAGCGCCCGAATACTTCGATACGGTCAATCGGAACAAGCGAAGCGTGGCCCTCGATCTCAAATCGGCGTCGGGGCAAGCGGTCGCCCTCGAGTTGCTCGCGACGGCCGACGCCTTCGTCGAGAACACCAAACCGGGGCGTATCGAGACGTTCGGTCTCGATCTCGACTCGGTGCGCGCGGTCAATCCGGAGATCGTCTACTGTACCATCACCGGATTCGGCGCGGACAGCCCCTACGAGAACGTCCCCGCCTTCGATATGATCATTCAGGCGATGAGCGGGATCATGGGACTGACCGGACGCGAGGGCGAACCCCCGCTTTGGTCGGGGCTTCCGAGCGGCGACCTCGCGGCGTCGATGTATGCGATCCAAAGCGTCATCGCGGCGCTTTACGCACGGGAAGCGGGTCGGATCGATGGCGAGTACGTCGAGGTTCCGATGCTCGATGCGGCGGTCTCGTGGCTCTGTGCGCGGGCGGCGTACACCTTCAGACACGACGAACCCCGTCCTCGAACGGAACGACACACCGGCATGGCACCCTTTGGCCCCTTCGAGTGCGCCGATGGACGGATGGTCCTCGCCGCCGGCACCGACTCTCTCTGGCGGGTTCTCTGTGAAGTGATCGAACGCCGCGATCTGGCTGCGGACGGACGCTTCGAATCGATCCCCGATCGGCTTGAGAACCGTCCGGCACTGATCGACGAACTCGACGCGACATTCGCCGAGGAAACCCGCGAACACTGGCTCGAACGGCTTCACGCCCGGCAAGTGCCCGCCGCTCCGATCTACGATACCAAGGAGGTCTGGGAGGATGAACACGTCCTTCGCCGAGGACTGCGAACCGCCATGTCGCGACCCGACGGCCCTGATGCGACGGTCATCGCTTCGCCTGTTCGCTTCGAGCGGCTCACTTCGGACTGTCGCGACCTGCCGCCGGATCTCGGTGGCGACACCGACGCCGTCTTGACGGAACTCGGATACGACGCCGAGGCGATCGATCGTCTCCGATCTGAGGGGTCCATCGAATGAGCGAGGAGGAGCAATCGAGGAAGTGCTTCCGAAGATTGCCCAACGAGCGTCGTTCTAGGGTTTGTCCGTTTCGTTCATCCACGTGATCGCGCCGCCGATCCCCTCCTCCTCACGGATCTCGAAGAACTTCTGCCCGGGGCCAGTCTGATGAGACAGTGTGGCGAGATAGCCGCTGTTTCTGACTGCCGGTCGATAACCCTGCATCTCGACCACGTCGTTGAGCATGTGCTTCGTGATCTGGACGGTCGCTCCGGGGGTCTTTTTGATCGCTTCGACTTCCGCCATCGCTTCCGCTAACAGTTCGTCGTGGGGGACTGTCCTGTTCACCATGCCGATTCGTTCGGCCTCCGTGGCATCGATCGTCTTGCCGGTGTACATCAGTTCTCGGGCGTGTTTGATCCCGATGACGAACGGATAGACCAACGACAGCGACAGTCCACCCATCCGAATGCCCGGATAGCCGAACGTCGCTCGGTCGCTTCCGATCGTGATATCGCAGGTCAACGCCAGATCGCTCCCGCCAGCGAGCGCCGCGCCGTTGACAGCCGCGATCACGGGGACCGTGAGTTCGTGAATTGTCGTGAAAAGCGGAAGCACCCGCTGTTGGCGCTCCAAGCCGTCCTCGACGGTCGGTGCGCCTTCTTCGTTCGTCCCACCGGATTCCGAGAGGTCGTATCCTGAGGAGAACGCGTCGCCATTGCCCGTGATCACGATCGCTCGTACCTCCTCAGCCGCCTCGGCGGCTTTCACCGCGTCGGTGAGTTCTCCGATCAGTTCCTCGCTCAGCGCGTTTTTCTTCTCTGGGCGGTTCAACCGCAGTATCGCCGCACCGTCGTCGATCTCGTACTCGATGAGTCTATTCTCTGTCATCCCTCTACCCTCTTCGGGTAGAGTAATCAAAACATCGGTGTATATGTACGAATTATCTGGTTCTTCTTCTGAATCTTCCAAGCATCTCGATGAGTGCTTTGCTACGTTTCGCTGTACGGTGTATCAAACACGAAACGAGCCCGGATGGCCGATCGACTTTATTAGCGAACACGGTCATGAACTCACAGGATAGATCCGAATGCATTCGTCGTTGGCGGTGTCGATTGCGACTTTGATCTCATCCATCCGGACGACTGTGAAAGTGTCTCAAAAATAGTCCAACAAGTAGTTGAAAACGAAGATCCATCCTCGCCTATCAGAAAAATCCGGTCCGTCTCGGCGTCTAGAAGTCGTCCAGAAGCCGAACCTCGTCGTCAGTTACGGAGTCGATGCTTTTCTCCTCAAGGGGATAATCATTCTCATCCGCCTTGTTCCATCCGAGTTTCGAGCGGATCGTGTCCGCCAGCCCCGGGTCCGCATTCACGTACGCGGTTCCGGATCTGACCTCAGTGATCATCCCAATTTCTTGACCGGCGGAATCTACCACTTTTTTCCCCTCATCGTCGTCCGTAATGTGTTTTCGTGCCATTGCATTTGACGGTGGTTCTCACAGGGATTAGTTATGAACATAGTATCCAAGCGAGAACATAGGTAGATCTGCGTTACACGGCTTGAAACCCTTGAAATTGGCAGTATAGTCGGTATTCAGTTATGAATCGTCCGTATCGGTACAGTTACTTTCAGATCGGTTTCGTTACGGGCTGTTTCGGTGGAGGCGTTGACAGTTTGGATGTCTGTCCTGGTATGTACCGACGAGGGGAGTAGCACT
>SKKJ01000322.1 GCA_007121575.1 Natronomonas sp. | reverse complement strand
CTTTGATGCTTCGCCTAGAGTGCGGTATGAGCGATTCTGACGATCTCGAAAGAATACGCGAGCAGAAACGAGAACAACTAGCCGCACGTTCGACATCGCCGGAAGCACCAGTGAACGTCGAAGGTGGGGCACATCTCCAAGAGCTACTCGAGAGGCATCCGGTTGTCCTCGTCGATTTCTATGCGGATTGGTGCGGACCGTGTAAGATGCTCGAACCGACGGTTGCCGAAATCGCGGCAGAGACCGATGCCGCCGTGTTGAAGATCGATATCGATAGACACCAAGACATCGCTGCGCAGTATCAAGTCCAAGGTGTCCCGACGCTGTATCTGTTCAACAACGGGTCGGTTCACGAGCGAATGGTCGGCGTCCAAGACAAAGGAACGCTCGTCGGGAAGATCGAGTCGGTCGCATAACCAGTTCGACGAAAGCGATACGTTTACTCGCTTTCGATCGGAGGCAACATCGCATCGATATCGGCGTAATCGGTGAGGAGTTCGCCCATTCGAGCAACGGTCGATTCGTCACGGGTTCGCCCGGATCGAATAACGTCTTCAACGCGATCGATCGTCGTGCGCATGTCGGTTCGGACAAACAGGATCGGAACACCTGCGGATTCGGCCCGTCCCACAACGACATCCGGCGGTCGAATCCCGCCGGTCACAACGAGACATTCGATACCGGCCGCCTCCAGCGCCGCAGTCTGCATGTCGGTTCGATCGCCGCCCGTTACGAGCGCTGCGTCTCGAACCTGTCGAAGTCGGCCGTATACGTCGCCAGTGGATGTGCCAACGACGAACCGCTGAACACGTCCATCGACCGACACGTCCGAAGTCAACAGTTCTGCGCCCAACTCCGTCGCCAGTTCCTCGACGGTAACGCCAGCGAGATCTTCTTGATGCGGTATCGCTCCATAGACGCGGAGACCGCGTCCTTCGAGAAACGGGATGACATCACTTGCGAGGATATCGTACGCGGCATCGGAGACGCTGTTGAATAAGATCCCACCGAGTCGGTCGCCGAGGAGCTCCGAAGCGGCGAGGAGTTCGTCGACATCACCCGGGTCGGAAAACGGGGCGACGATGATCACGGTGGCATCGAGCAGTTCAGCGAGATCGCCGTCGGTGAGATCGACGATCCCCCCCGTCGTAAACGAGCCGCCACCTTCGAGGATCATCCGATCGACCGTCTCGGACAGCGATTCAAACTGCGTTTCGACCTCGGTTCGAAGCGCAGCCGTGTCCTCGCGACCCCGGATCGCTTCGTGAATAAACGTCGGTGAGTAGACGATCGGCTCCATCTCGTGCATTTCGGCCTCGAGATCGAGCAGTTCTCGGGCGAGTTGTGGATCTTCGTCGACGGTCTTTCCGACCGCCGATTGCAGTCGGGTCCCTTTCGGTTTCATGTAACCCACACGCTCGCCACGGTCGCGTGCGGCCACCGCAAGCGCCAGCGCGACCGCGGTTTTCCCTGTGCTCTCTTCGAGTGAGGTAACGAGTACAGTCATAGTTGTTTGGGGTTGACGGTAAGGCGGAGATCGATCGCGGCGACACCGTCAGCAGTCGCGACGAGGGGGTTAATATCCAGTTCGACGATCGCGGGAAAGTCGGTGACGAGTTGGGAGAGCCGTTGAATCGCCTCCACGATCGCGTCTTCTTCGACCGCGGTTCGACCACGGGCACCACGCAAGATCGGAGCCGATTCGATGTCGTCGATCATCTCCGCGGCTTCCCGTTCGGAAACCGGGGCGATTCGAACCGTCGTATCTTCCAACACTTCAACGAAGACGCCACCGAGGCCGAACAGCACGACCGGACCGAACTGTGGATCTCGGTTCATCCCGACGATCGTCTCGACGGCATCATCTAAATCGACGAGTTCCTGCACTTGAACGCCATAGATCCGGGCATCGGGTTGATAGCTCCGGGCGCGAGTGACTAGCGATTCATAGGTATCTTCGACATCATCCAGTGGGACACCGACTTCGACGCCGCCGATATCGGTTTTATGGAGGATATCCGGCGAAACGATCTTCATAACGACGTCTCCACCGATCTGTTCGGCGGTTTTGACAGCTTCCGCCGGTGAGTCGACGATCGATCCCGCGACGGTCGGGATTCCATACGCGTCGAGAAGTCCCATCGCTTCGACGCCGAGTTTGTTGTCCGGTTGTGTCTCGACTCGCCGTAAGATCGAACGAGCAGCATCAGTATCGACATCGAACGTCTCTGGCGACTGCCGCTCACGGGCTCGGATCGCTCGATACTGATAGAGGGCATCGAGGCTTCTGACGGCTCGAGCCGGATCGAAGTACGTCGGCGTGTTCGTCTTCGCAAGCGTCTCGGTCGGTTCGCGAACTGATGAACCACCCATCAAACAAACCGCAACCGGAATCGCGGTTTCCCGACGAAGTTCCGCGACCGTCTCGGCGAGCCGATCGAACGAGAGCACTGCGGAAGGACATGCGATAACGATCGCACTACCGACGGCCGGATCTGAAAGCACGACCTCGAGCGCATCACGAAATCGTTCAGCGGGGGCATCACCGATGATATCGATGGGGTTGTGCACGCTCGCCGTGTCGGGTAAGACGGCTTTGAGCCGTTCGCGCGTCTCGCTTTCGAACGTCGCTAACTGCGCGTTCGAATCACCGATCGCGTCCGTCGCGAGCACGCCGGGACCGCCAGCGTTCGTGAGGACGGCGACACCCTCTGTATCCGGGAGGACGCCGCCGGCAAGCATCGCGCCCGCATCGAAGAGCGCTTCCGTGGAGTCGACCCGAATCGCGCCGGCTTTCTCTAGGCCGGCCTCATACGCTCTCTGGCTGCCGGCGATCGCCCCCGTGTGTGAGGACGCGGCCTGTGCCCCAGCCTCGGTTCGACCCGATTTGAGGATGACGACCGGCGTTTCGGAGACGACGTTCCGTGTCGTCTCGATGAACTGTTGGCCGTTCTCGATCCCTTCGAGATAGCCGAGTACGACATCGGTCTGGTGATCGCTCCCCCACGTCTCGATGAAATCCGTTTCATCGAGGATCGCTTTGTTCCCCAGCGAAACGATGTCTTTGAATCCGATCGCTCGATCGTCGGCCCACTCGAGGATCGCCGTAACGAGAGCGCCGGATTGACTCATAAACGACATCGAACCCCGACGGGCGTTTCTCGGTGCGAACGTCGCGTTCAAACCGGAAGGTGTCGAAATGACCCCGAGGGAGTTTGGGCCGACGATATCGAGTTCGTACTCCGTCGCTAACGAGCGAAGCTTCGTTTCACGTTTCGCGCCGTCGCTTCCGACTTCGCTGAATCCAGCAGTGATAACGACGATGTTTTTGATGCCGACGGTCCCGGCCGTTTCAACGGCCTCAAGCGCTGCGTCCGGCGGAACCGCGATGATAGCTAGATCGGCATCAGTGTCAGCAAGG
>SKKJ01000063.1 GCA_007121575.1 Natronomonas sp. | reverse complement strand
GCGGCCGACCAGGATGTCGATCTTGCCCGCCGCCGCCTTGTCGTTGAGGTTCACACAATAGATCGAGAGAAAATGACTCTCCAGAGACTGCCGACAACGCCTCGGATAACGAATCCACACAACCGTTCACCCCCGAAGATATCGATGAAACCGGTGAAACGACTTCGGAGGATGAGACAGCGCTGGCACTGCCGAGTACCGAACAACTCGCGTTGATCGCCGTCGTCGCGATCGGTCTTACTGCTGGCCTTCGTCGATCGACGTACGTCCGACGGTTGTTCAAGCGTCAACGTCTCCGCTGGCAAATCCGTGTCGATGCAAAAACGGATATCGAACGTTCATTCGAGCGAATGCTGTCGTGGCTCGAAATCCGATACCGACCGCGTCAGCGAGGTGAGACGGCACGGGAGTATCTCGATGCTATCGATCCCGATCCGCGGGCCCATCGTGTCCAGATCATTCGCGAACACGCACGCTACCGCGAGGAGATAACCGAACCGATGGCGGACGAGGCCGTGAGGCTCGTCAATGAGCTCGTACGCACCTCTCGCAATGAGTAATACGCGGAGGTGAGTATTCACGGTAGACGTTTCCGTTGCTTATACGACCGGCGACAATAGCTCGACTGAATGGGTCTGTTAGATAAACTACGCCCCTCTGCGGACGAACCGATAACTCTCCGGGATGATCTCAGTGCTGGAGTTAACGTCATGCTGCATTTCGTCTTTCTCGGCGCACTGGCTTGAGCTTCTGGTCTACCGTTTCTTATTAAAATAATTTGTCACTAACCGCCTGATGTGTCAGGTAGAATATTAATCAAATTTTACTTCTAAATGTAAAGCTCTCAAATTGGCTCTGTAGTTTCGCTAGACGCGACGGTGACGACTGCGTTATCTCGGTAGAAAGCGGAGAGACAGATCGGTGTGACATCCGAAATCCGTCTCTTCACCCGTATTGCGGTCACGAAAGCTAAAGCAGTTGTCGCTAACCCAGACGAACCTGCCGACCCCACCGGAGGAGGCGGGTTCGCCGAGTGGGCGATGCTCACCCTGCATGCACTTCGCATCGAACTGGGCAAATCCTACCGTGTCGCGGTGGATTTGCTCTCAGAAATGCCCGGTGTTCTTGACGAGATCGGTCTCACACGGCTTCCACACTACACGGTGTTACGCAACTGGTTTGAGCGGGTTCCGACGAAGACGTGGCCGCCATCGATTCCACCGGCTTCGACCGTGATCAGCCCAGCAGACACTACGCCAATCGCACCAACTACCGTGTTCGTGCGTTGAAAGTCACCGCTCTCGTGGATGTCGAAACGCTGTACATCACCGACATCCACTCGACGACCTTAAAAAACACGACGCGAAAGCCTTCCGCGACGAACTCCGCGAAAACCGCATCCGCCCGCTGATCAAGCACCGCATCATGAATCCGCTCGATCACGCCCACAACGCCCGCGTGGACGGTGATCGGTACCACCAACGATCCATGTCTGAGACCATCTTCTCCTCAATCAAGCGCACGCTCGGCGCTGCCGTGCGTGCGCGGAGCTGGTGGCTAGAGTTCCGTGAAATGCTGCTGAAAGTGACCGTCTACAACCTTCGCCGGAGCGTCCGATTTCCGTGAAATCGACCGCCGTGTACCGAAACTACAGAGCCGTTTATTCCTATTTTCCAGTTCGTTAAGAACCTCTGGATCCTTGATAATGGAGGTTGACAGAATACCAAATCATGTGTGACAAACACCGACCATGCATAGAGGGGCCCACTCCGGGATGCTGGATGGCATCAAACTCAACGAACGATCCGAGGAATGAACTACCAGCATCCACAATCACTAAGTCATTATCCAGATAATCATTACTCAGAGTATGACCTTCTACGATCGGGGTGACGAACTCAACGCGCTCGAATCAGCGTTCGAGTCGCCCGGGCACGCGTTCTTCGTCATCTATGGACGCCGTCGGGTCGGAAAGACGGAACTGATCACAGAATTTTGCGCCGAGCGACCGCACATCTACTTCTTGGCAGCACAGGAGGCTGAAGAACGGCAACGCGAGAAGTTCGTGGCACGGGTTGCGGAGTACTTCGAGGACCGTGTTCCGCGAATCGACGGATGGGACGATGCTTTCACCTATCTCGGGGAAAAAATCGAGACTGAAGACACGATCGTCGGTATCGACGAGTTTCCGTACCTCGTTGAGGAAAACGACTCGTTGCCATCGTACGTTCAAGGATTTGTTGACGAGCACCTCCAAGAAACGAACTCGATGTTGATTCTCTGTGGATCGAGCGTGAGTACGATGGAGTCTGCAGTGCTTGGTCACGAGAGTCCGCTATATGGCCGCCGAACCGGACAGCTCGATATTGCGCCCTTCTCATTCAAACAGGCACGGGACGTCATTACGTACGATTTCACGGATGCAATCCGTTCGTATGCGGTGACCGGCGGAACGCCGATGTATCTCACCCTCTTCGACTACGAACGATCGCTCCGCGAGAACGTCCAGTCAAATATCTTGTCACCAGCCGCGGTACTATACAACGAACCGGAATTCCTCCTTCGGAGTGAACTCCGTACCCCCGCACGGTACATGAGTATCCTCGAAGCGCTCGCACTGGGTCACACAACACCGAATGAGATCGCTGGCGCAACGGGGATCGACTCGGGGCCGCTGTCGAAGTATCTACAAACACTTCGGCGACTTCGACTTATTGAACGGGATGTACCAGTGACCGCATCTGCGAAGAAATCGAAGCGATCACGGTACCGTGTGGCCGACGAATTCTTGCGGTTTTGGTTTCGGTTCGTTGAGCCGAATCGATCCAGTATCGAAGAGGCACCAGACATCGTCTATCAAGGAACTATTGCACCGGCACTCCCAGATCACGTTGCAACCACGTTTGAAGACATCTGCCAAGAGGCTGTATGGGAACTCATCCGGCGCGGTGAGTTCGCACCGTACTCGGAAGTCGGGCGCTGGTGGTACGGTGAGGACGAAATCGATATCGTTGGTCTTGCCCCGAACGATGACCGAATCCTATTCGCTGAATGTAAATGGACCTCGGAATCGGTCGGCGAGTCACTCGTCACCGATCTTCGTCAGAAGGCAGCCAACGTTCGGTGGGGGCCAGACGATCGTGAGGAGCAGTTCGCGCTGTTTTCGAAAAGCGGTTTCACCGATGGTTTGGCACAGGAACTCGGCTCAGAGTGGTCACTCCTAACGTTGGATGAGATGAATCAACTCTTTTCAGTCGGTGAAGCTCCCGAGTCTGATAGCGACAAGTGAACCTTCACTCGTGGCCGTTCGTCCGACTGCAAGCGCGTATTGACAAGGTGACAGAAGCAGATATTTCGATCCAGAACGTGAATCCGGCGCACCCCTCGTAGATCTGCCACTCGTGCCACCGTATCGGTCGGTGGG
>SKKJ01000204.1 GCA_007121575.1 Natronomonas sp. | reverse complement strand
GGAATCGTCGGAGCCGTGGACGACCACGATGCCAACGGACTACTCGTCGGGTGGCGCGGACGCCAACGACGACGAGACATCGTTCTCGGGAGCTTTATCGATCGAATTCTCGGGGAAGCGCAATGTGATGTCTTTTTCAAACTGATCCGTCGACCGCCGAGAGCGATCGATTCGATTTTAGTACCGGTTGCGGAAGGGCCGCACGCGTCGCTCGTCGTTGAAACGGCCGGAAGCATCGCCTCACAACGCGACGCGGCGGTTTCGTTGCTTCACGTTCGAAGCCCGGATGCGACAGATTCAACCACAGAGAGCGCAGAGGAACTCCTCGAAGCGTGCGCAGAGACACTTGAGGGGATGGGCGTATCCGTCGAATCGGACATTATCGAGAGCGATCACGTCGCCGGTGCAATCACGGACGAAACGGTACATCACGATCTGACGGTTCTCGGAGCTAGTCAAGAACCGTTTTTAAAACGAAAACTTGTCGGCTCCGTTGCTGAAGGTGTCGGTCGTTCCGCATCGAGTTCGGTCCTCCTCGTTCGACGAGCACCCGAGGAATAACGCCACCGTCGTTCTGGAGAACGTCCCAACCGATTTGTGCAGCACGTTCACGAGAATAGAGATGCAGTACGCAGGGGTCAGAGAGCGAACCACCCCGTTGTGAGCACGTACATTCCCACGACGATGAGTATCGTCGGAACGAGCAGCTGATCGAGCCACGTCGGCGCGTCGAAGTCGACCGCCCAAAGGGCGAAGACAAACGCCGCAAGGAACACGAGCGCGGCTCCGATGAAATAGACGGCGATCACGACAGCCAGTTCGAGAGACGTCAGCGAGATGAAAAATGGAACGAAGATCGCGATGTTCTCACCACTGAGTCCGATTCCGACCCCTACGACGACACCGATCCGACCGAGTGACGTCGAATGTCCATCGATGCGAGGCGTCGACTCGCTACGTCTCCGAAAGAGTCCCCATACACCGATTCCCAGCGGGACGAGTCCGAGAAGGAACGTCCACTCATAGAGGAACGCTTCGGCAAGAAACGTGAAGAAGACAGCACCGACAAGTCCAAGCGTGAATCCGACGGCGTGTCCGAGCAAGATTTCTCGGAGACGGTACGCATCATCCGCACAGAACGCCGTGAGAACGGCCAACGTATCGAGGTGAGTGATGACGAATAACCAGATCGCCACCAAAAGTACAGAGCGCACGTGAAATCAACGTACCACGGGGCCGAAGTTAAGGTTTGGATCGTTCATCTCGGCGTACGGGGTTTAATCAAATACGGGGTTTCACGTGTTTTTCCAGTGATCGGCTAGTTATTCCTCTTCGCGTGTCAGCCGAACCGTGAGAACGGGAACGTCAGAAAGTCGAACCACCTTTTCGGTGACGCTTCCGAGGAGATACCGATGCAGTCCCGTTCGACCGTGTGTACCCATCACGATGAGGTCCATCGGGTTCTCTTCAGTGTACGCGAGAATCTCTCGGTGTGGTGTTCCGACCACGACTTCGGTCAGGGCCGTAACGTCTTTTGCGTCCGCTCGTTCGGCGAACTCTCCCACGACTCGTTCGCCTTCGGATTGCATCGCGTCGATTACCTGCTCCATACCCATATCGGCAGTGTGGAGCGGTTCGACCACGTAGAGTGCGTGAACCGTCGAGTTATACATCTTCGCGAGATCGAGTGCGTGCTCAAACGCCTGCCGGGAACCGTCGCTTCCATCGGTCGGAACGAGAATGTTATCGTACATCTGTTCGTTATTGTCGTCCCATACCTATTAAATACTGCAATTATTCTCACGGATTCAGATTCGAATATTTGTGTGCTGAGCGTGACTGAGACGTACACTGATCGACAGGTCATGCGAACGCGGCCGAACATCGATGTACCGAGTGATTCGAGACGCAATATGTAGATTTTCTGTGATTTCGACGACCGGCTGACAGGAGATACGCTCGATCTGATTCCGAAAATTTCGGAATACAAACACTCGGCGGTTAGAGTACGCATTTCGCCGTGGTGGTCTTCTTCAGTCGGAGTGTTTGAACCAGCGAACGTGGTATTGATGAATGGCTGGAGAACATATTTGTCAGTACCGATGAAATAAAAGTCCGTGTTCAGGGCGATTACACGAAAGCAGTTCGGCCTTGTTTTCGGGCCACTCGTCTTTTCGTTACAGTATCTGTTTTCCCCGATCGAGATGCCACCGTCGGCAGCAGCCGTCTTCGCCGGAACGCTTTGGATCGCGATCTGGTGGGTCACAGAGGCCGTCCCGATCCCGGTAACCGCGTTGCTGCCGATCGTGTTGTTCCCGAGTACGGGGGTCGTGTCAGTCTCCGGGGCATCGATGCCGTACGCAGATCCGATCGTCTTCTTGCTTCTCGGTGGCTTTTTGATCGCGCTCGCGGTCGAACGGTGGAACCTTCACGAACGACTCGCGCTCGTCGTTATCAGTATCGTCGGATTCAGCTCGAAACGATTGATCTTCGGCTTTATGCTCGCCACGGGATTTCTCTCGATGTGGATCTCGAACACGGCGACCGCCATGATGATGGTTCCGATCGGAGCGGCCGTGATTTTGCAGTTTTCCGTACTGAAAGACGAAAGCCCAACGGATGATCGAAGCCAGACCAACGAGCATACACTGGAGGATGTGGCACTCAAACGAATCGTTCGCGGAGCCGACCACTCACCGGACTCGCTGCCGTCGACGAATTTCGGACTCGCGTTGATGCTCGGGGTCGCGTACGGAGCCTCGATCGGTGGCGCTGCGACGCTGATCGGGAGTCCGCCGAATGCAATCTTCGCTGGCGTCGCGGAGTCATCGTTAGGTGTTCAGATCGGGTTTGTTGAATGGATGTTGTTCGTGGGTCCGGTCTCTGCGATGTTTCTCGTGATAACGTGGCTCTTTCTCGTATGGACGTTGCCGCCGGAAGCGGCGTCGATCGATGGCGGTGAAGCGGTAATCCAAGCTCGATTAGCCGAATTAGGACGGATGAGCACGGGGGAGCGGCGAACGCTCTCCGTGTTCGGCCTCGTCGTTGCCGGCTGGCTCTCGCGCCCGTTCATCATCGAACCGATTGCACCAGCCGTGACGGACACGACAATCGCGATAAGTGGGGCAATTTTGCTGTTCGTTATTCCGGTCGATCTGCGAGAGCGAACGTTCCTGCTCGATTGGGAGACGACGGCGCGGCTTCCGTGGGGTGTGCTCATCCTCTTGGGTGCTGGATTTTCGATCGCGAACGCGTTTCAAGCGAGCGGACTCGACCAGTGGATTGCGGGTTTGGTCAGTGGAATCACCGGTGTACACGTGTTTTTCGTGCTCGTCGTGATCGGTACCGTCGTGGTGTTTTTAACGGAAGTCAACTCGAACACTGCGACCGCGTCGGTCTTCATCCCGATCATGATCGGAATCGGATACGCGCTCG
>SKKJ01000096.1 GCA_007121575.1 Natronomonas sp. | reverse complement strand
CGAGGTAAGCGGGCCAGATGACGTTCTCGACCATACTGCGCTCTCCGTGACGGGGGTGTAAAAAGCGGCCGATCGTCGGTTGTGTCTCGGTTGCCCGAATCGAAGCGCAAGCCCCAACCGAACTATCGGAACCTTCGGGCGAGCAAGGCGGCCGAAAGAAGCGCGATCAATGCGACTCCGACACCGAATCCTGGTGTATCTTCGGTTCCCTCCGTGGTCGGCTCAGCTGAGTCCGTCGGGTCGGCAGATTCGGTTGATTCATTCGAGTCATCGGTTTCGGCCGGTTGTGATGATTCGGCGGTTTCCGCATCTGCAAGCGCCGCTGCGACCTCTTCGAGTGCGATCGCGACCCGTGGTGCGGGTTGACTAAGGTAGTTTCCGTTGACGACGGCGACTTGGTCGTTTTGCACCGCGAACGTCGATTCAAAGGCGGCCGAGTCCGGGATTCCCGGCCCATCGTCGGAGACGACGATCACGTCCGGATTCCACTCGATCAGGGCTTCTTCGTTGACCTCGCCGTATCCATCGATACCGTTCTCAGCAGCGACGTTTACCCCGCCCGCAGTCGTGAGTATCTCGCCGATGAACGTCCCGGAACCGGCAGCGAACCCGTCGGTGTAATAGAGCACGTTCGGTGAGTCATACGATTCGGCCTCAGCTTTGACAGTCTCGATTCGATCCCAGTATTCGTCGTTGACCGTTTCGGCCTCCGCACACGAGCCGATCAGCTGTCCCGTGAGTTCGGTCTTTGCAGCGACGAACTCGAGTGACGTGCCAAAGTCGAATTTGAACACGGTTTGGTCGGCTTCTCGGAGACTTTCGACCGTGTCATCCGGGACGACATTCGGCGCGAGAACGATATCCGCTTCGAGTTCAACGACCGCTTCTTGATTAACGCTGAATTCATCCGCGTTCAGCACGTTCGTTTTCTCCTCGATTCCGTCGAGATATTCCGTATAGGTGACGACTGGTGCGCCGACCACCCTATCGTCCGCGTCCAACTCCCAGACGGTCTGTGCGGCGCTTGGTTGGAGGACCACAATCCGCTCGGGGCGTTCTTCGATCGTCACGTTCGTTCCCGTTGCGTCCGTCTCTGAGAATGGAAACATGCATTGAGCGGGGTCTTCCGCCCCTGTTTGTGCGCCGATCGGGGTGACAACGCCGACGAGCGAAACGACGAGAAGCACCGCGATGAGCGCCGTCCGAATCTGTATACGCATTAGTGAATAACAGCATCGAGGACAATAAGTATTTGACTAACGCAAGCACAGTTGTCTATATGGTTCTCTCGCGGACGCTCGTCTGGTCTGCGGCGCTAAGCGGGGTGCTCGTCGCAGTGATGCTCGCGAGCGCCGCGCTCGGATACGCCGCGATCGGTCCGCTGGAGGTCGCGTACGTGCTTCTCAACTGGCTTCGACTTCCGACTGTCGGATCGAGCGGCGTCGTGTGGATTCATCCGTTTCAGT
Organism: Natronomonas sp.; assembly: GCA_007121575.1. Lineage (GTDB taxonomy): Archaea > Halobacteriota > Halobacteria > Halobacteriales > Haloarculaceae > Natronomonas. Next base: position 1,971 of record SKKJ01000096.1, on the reverse strand, counting down.
TCGACGTTCCGCGGTCGACGGAACTCATCGTTCAACAGATACGACTACCGCGCATCGTCCTCGGTGCGATCGTCGGATTCGCATTGGCTCTCGCGGGGACGGTCATGCAGGGGTTTTTTCGAAATCCGATGGCTGATCCGTCGATTATCGGTGTCTCTTCGGGAGCGGCAGTCGGGGCGGTCGCGTTTATCGTACTCCCGCTTTCGATCCCGTTCGGCCGTTCCGCGTTCGCGTTTGCGGGTGCGCTCATCGCCGCGTTCGCTGTGTACTTGATCGCGACTGAGCGGGGGCGAACACCGGTCGCCACCTTGCTCTTAGCGGGGATCGCCCTCCAGACGTTCTTGGGTGCGATCATCTCCGTTCTCCTACTGCACGCCGGCGATAATCTCGAAACCGCCATCTATTGGCTGATGGGTCATCTCCACGACAGCACGTGGGCTCGGGTCCAACTCGCGTTGCCGGTCGTCGTGGTGTTCTTCGTCGTCCTTCTCGCTTATGCGCGCGATCTCAACGTCCTGTTATTGGGTGAAGAAGACGCACATACACTCGGCATCGAGGTCGAACGGACGAAGCGTATCTTACTCGCGACATCGAGCGTTGTGACTGCCGCCGCGGTGGCCGTCTCCGGCGTCATCGGTTTCGTGGGATTGATCGTTCCGCACATGATGCGACTTATTGTGGGGCCCGACCATCGAATTTTGTTGCCGACGAGCGCATTCGCCGGTGCCATCTTTCTCGTCGCGACGGACACCGTCGCGCGCTCGGGCCCCGCGGAGATGCCTGTCGGGATCGTCACCGCGGCGCTCGGTGCGCCGTTCTTTTTATATCTGCTCCGGAAACGGGAGGTGCACGCGCTGTGATCGAATTCGATGGAGTTGGCGTCGAACTCGGTGGCCAACGGATACTCGACGATATTTCGATGGACGTCCCGGAAGGGCAGTTTCTCGCGATCGTCGGCCCGAACGGAGCCGGGAAGACGACGTTACTGCGGACGAGTAACGGACTGCTTTCGCCCGATGACGGTACCGTGTTCCTCGACGGTGTCGATATCGAGTCACTTTCAGCGAGGGCCATCGGACGGTTCGTCGCGACGGTCCCGCAAGAAACGAATCTCGCGTTCGACTTCGATGTGTACGATGTCGTCGCGATGGGACGAACGCCCCACCGCTCTCGATTTTCGCCCACGACGGAGGACGACAGAACGGCTATCGAATCAGCGCTGGAACGGACCGACACGTCGAAGTTTTCGGACAGGTCGGTTGGCGAACTGAGTGGCGGCGAACGTCAGCGAGTCGTCTTTGCGCGGGCGCTCGCTCAAGAGACGCCGATCTTACTGCTCGATGAACCGACGGCGAGTCTCGATATCAACCACCAGATCAGAACGCTCTCGATGGCGAGAGGGCTTTCGAACGAAGGAAAAACCGTCGTCGCAGCGATTCATAACCTCGATCTCGCTGCACGGTTCTGTGATCAACTCGCACTCATCGCGGATGGCGAACTCATCGCGCTCGGCTCACCAGAGTCGGTGCTGACCGCCGAAGGACTCGAAGCCGCTTTCGGCGTTCGAACGGCCGTCGGGACGAACCCAATCACTGGAACGGCGACCGTAACACCGCTTTCGGACGGTCCTCCGATCGATCACCGAATACACGTTCTCGGCGGCGGCCAACCCGCAGCGCGGTTGATCGGACAGTTAGTCGAAGCCGGCTTTACCGTTACCACCGGCGTGCTTCCGGAGGGCGATGTCGCGGTGACGACCGCGAACGAGATCGCTCACACGATCGTGACGGCACCACCATTCGAACCGGTCGATGAGGCACGAATGACCGCGGCGAGGAATCTGATCGAGACGGCCGATGCGACCATCATTTCGGGATCGCTTTCCGATGAAGGCAGACGGCTCGCCCGGCACGCAGATCGGCTGTTCACCACCGAATCCGTCAGTGATGTCCCATCAAACGCCAGTGTTGT
>SKKJ01000345.1 GCA_007121575.1 Natronomonas sp. | reverse complement strand
GGGTCGACCTCCCGGAGGAGTCGATAGACTGCATCCGGATCATTCACCTCGACGGCGGTCTGTCTGGTTCCGTCTCGTTTGACGGTTCGCTTGGAGACGATGTCGCACTCGATGAGATTCGAGAGGTGCCACTCGACGGTGCTGCGGGCGACTCCCATCTCCTCGACGAGGGCTCTCGGTGTCGTCTCTCCCCGATCGAGAAGCACTATGACGAGCTCCCGGGTCGTTTCCCGCCGTAAGAGCGCCATGGCTGCCCGTTGGTGTGCGGAGTATCCATCCGGGAAGTAGTGGGTTCGACCACACACCTCCACGCTGTGGATCCGGTTTTCCCGAAGCAGCCGCCGGAGGTGATACTGGGTCTGTCCGGTTGCAATCTCGAGGTTCCGGCTCACCGCGTTGAAATGAACGCCGGGATTGTTTTCCACGTGCGATCGCACGCGGTGTCTGGTTTCTGTCATAGTGAATGCCGAGCTATATCTCGAAATATCAGTCTGGCAAATCTAAAGCGTTGGCGGATTCTCATTCGCTGGGATCGCTGTTTCCACTCACTCGTTCGACGGTGTGTCGTAGGCATCCCGTTTTCTGAGCTGTCCGGCTCGTCGAAGCACGGACGGCGTTCGGCAGGTTCCTTCGGCCCCGCCGGCCTGTGCGACCGCACAGTTGTTGCAGTCTTCACAGACGACGCGAGTTTCGTCCGTTCCGCCTAACAACCGGGCTGGAAGCCGTGGCTCGGCGTAGAACGGCCGGCCCATTCCGACGAGATCCGCGGCGTCACCGAGGTAGCGCTCTAACTCACCCCGCTCTCGAAGGCCCCCTTCGAGAAACACCGGAATCTCGACCGAGTTTCGAACTCGACGCGCGAGATCGGCGTTCCATCCCGGTTCTCGACGGTACTTGAGCGACTGAAGCCAGTTGCCGGCTGCAACGGCGATCGCCCGCGGTCGGCTGCCGAACGCCTCGATGTACCCTGGTCGGAGATGTGACGCGCGCCAGGCACGCGCCGGAAACGCGCCGCGCACGATGCTCATATCCCAAAAGACCGAGCAGCGAACCGGTACGACGCCGTCGTATCCGATCGATTCCAGTCGAACTGCCGTTCGGACGGCGTTCTCGTCAGAGAGCCGCGGTCGGAGTACCCTCGGCGCGGCCGCCTCCGAGGGAATTTTCGTTATGAGCGGCACGTCCCCCGCCCGGTCGCGGATTTCGTCGTGAACGAGTTCGAGAAACCGAACGCCAGAGCCGGTTTCGGGATCGATTCCGAACTCGTCCTCGCGACGGTTATAAAACGGCGAGAGAAACTGCTGGATGATCCCCATGTTCGCTCCCGCGAGATGGATCATATCATAGCCGGCGTCGACGGCGTGAGCGGCCGCACGGCCGAAATCGGCCGCGAGCGATTCGACGGTTTTCGCGTCCATCACTCGCGGTGTCAGTTCGAGAAATCCAACGCGATCGAGCGCGCGAAGCACGCGAGGCGGCCGCGAAACGACGAGCTGTTCCAGATCGGGGTTCGATTCGCGGTATCCGGCATGCCACACTTCCATGCTTCTGAGTCCGCCGTACTCCAGTTGCAGCGCGATCGCGCCTCCGTGGGCGTGAATCACGTCGGTCAACCGTTCGAGTTGGGAGACGAACGCCGGATCGCTGACGCGGGTCATCCCCGGGGCTGCACAGCCGCCGTCCGCCCGGACGATCGTCGCTCCTTGATGAATCAGGCCCACGCCGGAGGCGGCGGCGGGTTCGAGTTCATCGATGAGCGTCTCAACCGTGTCCGGTCCGTTTCCCGCGCACTCCAACAGCGGGGCTCGATACAGCCGGTTTCGAAGCGTGCATCCACCGACAGTGATCGATGACTCGAGAGGCGGCCCGGACATAGATCGGTATACGGCGAGCGTCCGTTTCACGGTTGCGGCGTTCGCTCTTTGCGGTTCGCTTCGCACAATATTGTGCCAATTGTGCAAATATTTATCAATGCTGAACGTTTACGATTCGATAGCAATGGCGGACGCAATGAGCGAGTACCTCAAGCAGGACATGCAGTGTGAAGGATTGCTTGAGTGTATTCACGGGTTAAAGGAGCTTGATAAGGAGATCTTCCGGGTTCTCACCGAACGATCGGAGCCGCTGACCGTCGACGAGATAGCCGAAGCCGTCGATCGGGAACGATCGACCGCGTATCGCTCGATCCAGCGGCTCGTTCACAGCGGGTTCGTTCAAAAAGAGCAGGTCAACTACGATCAGGGCGGCTACTACCACGTCTTCCGGCCCACCGATCCCGACGAGATCGCGGACGATATGCAGCGCATGCTCAACGATTGGTACGCGAAGATGGGTCAGCTCATCGGCGAGTTCCGCGAAAAATATCAAAACACGCTCGAAGAACGACCTGCAACAGCGGAACAGTGAGCGGTATATATACTCGGTAGCGTCTCGTTTCGTATTCTCCCATTCGTTTATTATATACTGGGGCTCACCGATCAGTGTCTCTGTCGGATTTCATCTTCCAAACCGAGAATTACGTATCAGTCGGCCACTCGATCCCTCGCTTTATAAACGTCCTTGCGACGCATCGCGTTTATATATCGGTTCTTCAGCTTGGGCGTTGGCACCTCCGCGAATTCACTCGTGGGGCGCCCCCTCGAATCGCTGTGATTATACACTGTTTGATATCTGTGTGAGCCGTCGTGAAATGGCTGAAAACCGTACGCGTCCGTTTTACGTCCCCGGAACCGGAGCGAGCGTCACGCCGTAAAACGCGGCGAGCGTCAGTGCACCGACCGCGACGATGAGCAGCGGCCATCGAAGCGTCGTCTCACGCAGCAATCCGCCGAAATCGCTGGCCATCCGTCCGGTCTTCGGCAGCTCGCTCGTCCGCAAGATCGCCAACTCGAGCCCGAAGAGCGCGACCGTCGCCGTCGCGGACATCATACAGAACGGACAAATTTCGCCGATCGGCACCAACTGGAGCCAAACGAAGTACGACGAGGCGAGCACACCGGTTGCCGTAATCGGTGTCAGAATTTTAATGATCAACGGATGGCGGGTATCGAACCACCACGCCGCGAGCGCGATCGTCGTCAGGTAGTAGAACGCGCCGAGCGTCGCGAGCGGGACGCCGAACACGTATGCCCAGTGGCTCGTGACGACCTGTAGGCTTCCGGAGAGTTCGGCCCCCGCTGGGATCTGCGGAATCGCCCAAAAGTGAATGCCGCTCAAGAACGCGCTGACAAGCCAGCCGAAGACGGCGACGCCCGTAAAGACGCCGAACAGCGTCGAGACTCGCGGCGAGTAATTCCACTCGTATTCGAACGGTGTCGAATGTGTCGTTGTCGTCATACACTGTGTCGATTCGCCACCAGAGTTTATAAATATTGTGCAATATATACAATATGGGTGCCGATCGTCCAATCCTATCTGATCGATGGCACAATCGCTCGTT
>SKKJ01000110.1 GCA_007121575.1 Natronomonas sp. | reverse complement strand
GGGCCGAACGCAACGATCGGTGCCGATGTCCGTCTCGGAGACGGCTGTACGGTCCGTGCGGGTGCTACGATCGGCGGGGCCGGATTTGGGTTCGGACGCGACGAAAACGGCACGGTTCATCGCCTTCCACACCGCGGTCGGGTTCGGATCGAAGATAACGTCGAGATCGGCGCGAACACGACTGTCGACCGTGCGATGTTCGACGAAACCGTGATCGGCCGGAATTCGAAGCTGAGCGCGAACGTCCACGTAGCACACCAGGTCCGTATCGGTCGGAATACTACGATCGCGTACGGTTCCGGTTTCTCCGGTCGAGTCGCCATCGGCGATGGTGTCGTGATCCATCCGCACGTGGCTATCGCGGACGGTGTCACCGTCGGTGACGGTGCCGAGATTGGGATTAACTCGACCGTTCTCGACGATGTCCCCAGCGGCTCGACGGTCTTTGGCTCCCCCGCTCGACGACGCTCGGAGGTGAGCGGGCGATGAGCCGATCGAATGGCCTCTCGCTGGAACCCGTCGAATTCACCTACGAGTGGTATCGTCAGCTCTTAGAGCAGTTGGTTGCGCTCGGCTACGAGACGGGATCGTTCGAAGATCCGTTCGAGGACGGCGATCTGCTCCTCCGCCACGATGTCGATCTTTCACCGAGAAAAGCGTTGGAGATCGGCCGGATCGAAGCGGGGTTGGGATTGCAGTCGACGTATTTCTTTTTGGTTTCGAATCCGCTGTACAACGTGTTCGATGCCGCGTGCCGGACGGTGATCGACGAATTGATTGAGTTGGGCCACGACGTGGGCGTTCACTTCAGCACGCATCAGTATTGGTCTCAGCGACCGTCGGAAGACGAGCTTCTCACGCGCGTCAACGCCGAACGATCCGCGCTTTCGCTCGTGACCGACGACGCGTGCGAACCCGTCTCCTTTCACTGTCCGCCCGAATGGGCGACCGACCAGCCGTTCGATGGCTTCACGAGCGCCTATGAGCCCCGGTTTTTTTCGGAGGCCACGTATGTCGCTGACTCCGGACAACGCTGGCGGCGAGAGCGGCCCTTCGAGAAGCGGCCTTCCGCGAGGATACAACTCCTTACGCATCCGGGATTGTGGGGCGACTCGGATCTCCCATATCCCGAGCGGGTCACGTCCGGAATCGCCGAAAACGTCGGCTACACGGAACGGTTCCTCACCGGCCAGCTCCTCGAGGACGAATTCGAACCGCCGGTGTGACTGACCGAACACAGCCGATCGTTGATCCCGTTGTAAGCTTCGCTGCTTACGTTTACCACGTTGTAAGATTCGCTACCGTATCGTTTCGCGGGCACAAAGGGCTCTCTCCGGTCTTTGTTGATGTTTGTCAACCGTTTCGATGTCTTGTAGCTTGTTGGTAATTATACCTCTTGACCTGTTTATATGAAGTAGTAATGGTTCAACAACCAAACCGGATGGATAAATATGCGGATTCTGGAACGGTCGCAGAGATAATTCAGCACGACGATGCGCCAGACGAGTGCATTATTTTCCTCCAGCCCGGCGTCCCCTCAGAGCGCGTGACCGTTTGGGTCGCGGCACAGGAGGGCTCGTTCGTCCCGCTCGACGAAATGCGATGAAATCGGTCCGAATTGATGAAACGCCCGCAGTGTTTCGAGTTCATCTCTCGATTTCGTCTTCACGAACACCGATCCCGTCTTCACGAATACGTATCTCCCGTTATCGCGACTGCTACGGATCGCTGTGACTATTTTCGGCAGTACTCTCGAAAGAGAGCCCGATCGAGGGCTGATACGATTGGTATCGTCTTTTATCAGCTATCAGCTATCGGCTGTACGGGTCAGCGATGACCGGTGAATCGGTATGACGATTCCATGAAACGTGTGGTTTGTACCGCCACGCCGGTAAAGACTCACAACAGTCCGTATGAGACACCACCCGTTTCCAGACAGCAATCGTTCCCGTACTCATCTCGTATCGTTCGATCAGGGTCCACCAAAAGCTTGGTACGGTGGCTATATCGGAGCCGATACTCGGTTATCGGCATCATAAGAAAGGACGTACCGCTACTGTTGAAAATCAGCATGAAGCGAATAGACGGAGCAGCGATGCTGGTCACCAGCGATCCTCGAACTCGTGACCGCGCTGACCCTTCGAGACGACGGCTGGAGTCGATGGTGGGACAATGAAGGTATTGTTGATCGGCGTCGATGCCGGTTGCCAGTCCGTATTCGACGATCTGCATGAAACGGACAGCATCCCGAACATTCGTTCTCTCGCTGCCGATGGGATCTCCAACGAGCTCGAATCACAGATCCCGCCGTGGACACCCAGCGCGTGGCCATCGATATACACTGGTGTCAACCCCGGCAAACACGGCGTTTACGGTTTTATCACGTTCGACGGATACGATTGGGAGGTCTCGACCGCCGATCACGTCCGTGAGCGAACGATCTGGGACCTTCTCGACGATCACGGGCGGACGAGCGTTGTCGTTAACGCCCCGGTCACCTATCCGCCGGCCGAGATCGACGGGGCGATCGTCCCTGGGTTCATGTCTCCGGAGGAGCCGGAGTGTCACCCGTCCGGACTCTTCGATGAACTCGTCGATGCGATCGGTGAATACCGCGTGTATCCGCATTACTCACGCGACGACCAGCAGTACTCGGAGTCCGAAAAGATGGACGAGTACTGTCGTCTCGCCGAGATGCGGGGCGAGGCGTTCAGGTATCTCACCGATCGGTTTGACCCCGACTTCGGGTTCGTCCAGTTCCAGAAAACGGATACGGTATTTCACGAATTCGAGGGCGAACCGGAGCACGTTCGCCGTATCTACGAGGAGACCGACGAACAGATCGGCGAGATACTCGATAGCTGTGATCCTGACTGCGTATTCCTCGTCAGCGATCACGGAATCGGTCCGTACGATAACTACGAGTTCCGCGTCAACGAGTTCCTCCGAGATCTCGGGTATCTCAACGTTTCCGCCGACGGCAAAGGCATGCCGTCTTGGAACCCAATCCGAAACCAGCTCCGAGACGGGGAATCGGATCGAACGTGGGATATCGGCCTCATGGGACGACTCGCTCGGAAAGCGAGCCGCGTCGGTGTCGATCCCCGCCAACTGGTCAGCCGGTTGGAACACGTCGGGCTCGCTGATCTCGTCCGACGACACGCCCCGGACGACGTCGTCAGAGCGACGAGCAAACAGGTCGATTTCGAGACCTCGACCGCGTATATGCGGGCTCGAACTGAACTCGGAGTCCGGATCAACCTCGAGGGGCGAGATCCGAACGGTATCGTTCCCCAAGCGGAGTACGATCAGGTCAGAGCACGGCTCATAGAACAGCTTCGAGACGTTCAGACGCCCGACGGAAAGCCCGTTTTTGATGACGTCGCTCCGTCGGAGACGTATTTCGACGGTCCATACGCGGACGAGGCCGTCGACATCGTCACGATTCC
>SKKJ01000136.1 GCA_007121575.1 Natronomonas sp. | reverse complement strand
GCGATTCGAATCTGAAAGCCTCGGACACGGTGGCCAGAGTCTGTCACTCAGTGTTCAGCGTGAATATGCTCTCTGAGGCCGTCAGTATCGTCGAAGGCCGCATCACAGATCGCACAGGTGTTGTGATGGAGCGCGACGTGTTGGGTAACGCCGGCAGCCGATACGAACGACGAGTCACAGGTCGAACAGGTGTATGCCATTGCATTAACAACTAAGCCACAGAAGTATAAAAAGACTTGTTAAGAATAAGGTAAAGAAAGGTGATAGTGATTAATAACACGTGCGAGAACGGATAGTATCGCATGAGTGAAAAGAGTCGGAGATCGCACGGGTGTCTGGATCTCACGGTGCGTAACGAACCGACAAGACGGAAAGATCAACGGCGGTTCTCATCCCAGTCGCGATAGGAAGCGTGTTTTTCCGCGATCGAATCGAGGTCGTCCGGTGAGTGCGTGCCGCGTTCGGTCGCTATTTCGGTGACATCGGCTGCAGGCACGCGTTCGAACGTCGGATTATACACGGTAAGCGCTGCAGTACCGTCATACACGGCCTCGACCGGTCCGTATTCTGGATCGACGGAGATGTCGGGAACGACCTTATCGATCGAGCAAAGGACCACACAATCGAGATCCGCGTCGTTTCCCGCCCGCATCGCCGTTCGTGAGCCGACCTTATTCGTCACGCTCCCGTCCGCGAAGACGGAATCGGCACCGATCAAGACGGTATCGATATTTCCCGCAGCGACGAGTCCCTCGATCGCGGCGTCGACGAGGACAGTCACATCGAGCCCGTTTTCGGCAAGTCGTTCGGCGGTATCGATCCCCTCCTGAGCGGGCCGTGATTCCGCGACGAATACCGACTGCGGGGACGCAGCGAGGAGTGCAGTATAGACGGTTTCGGACCGCGAGAGCGTGAGAATCCGATCGCCAAGTCGTGGCGCGACCAGTTCGGCCGCCGTTTGATCCGCTCGAACAGCATCGGCACACGCTTTGATGGCACGCTCACGGACCGAGACGGGTGTCCGGTCGGCAGTCGCCATAACGCGGTTTATTCGCGTCTCGATCACGCCCATACTTCCGCGGGCACGGCGGAGTTCACGGGCGAGCTCGGTGAGCGACTCGTATCCATCACCGGATGCGGCGGCGACCGCTGCCCGATCCCGAAGCACTTCGAGCGCTCGAAGGGAGACGTACGTGGCTCCGTGTTCAACGTCCTCTCGAACCGTCCGAACGGATGGCGCGACCGCGAGATACGCATCCCACATCCACGGATCGGTGTCACGGTCAAGCATGAGCGGTGGTTGAACCCACTCGTGATCGGTGATCGACTCGGAGAGCGTCAGTTCTCGGGAATCACACTCGAATAAGAACGGGTGAACGGTCCGTTGTGTGGTGTCATCCTCGGCGGCGATTGGATCGCCCCGACGGACGAGCGTGGCGCTCATCTCGGGATCGAGTGTCAAACGCAACCGCTCGGCGACGGCCGAATCCGATCGGTCATCGAGCGGGACCGAAACGGGACGACGCTGATTCGAGGACGGGCAATCGCACTGGACGAGAAGGACCTCCGTCCCGCGCCGAAAGAATCCAATGGCGATCTCGGCACCCATACCGAACCGTCGGATCGAAGCAGGTTATATCTCGGGGCGATGGTATACCGAACGGAAGAAACAGGACAGTCTCCGGTATCGCGGTCCTTTTTGTTCGCTCACCCCTCCAACAGCGTATGGAAACGTTCGCTATCGAGGGACTCCCAGAGATTCGGGCTGGCGACGACCTCGCGGAACTCATTGCGTCCCGAGTCGAATTCGAAGCGGGAGATATCCTCTGTATCGCGAGCACGATCGTCTCGAAATCCGAGGGGCGAAAGGCCGATCTCTCATCATTTCCGGCTTCGGATCGAGCGAAAGCGATCGCCGAACGGCTCGAATCGATAACCGGTGAGTCGAAGGACCCTCGCTTCGCGCAAGCGATCATCGAAGAGAGCGAGGAGCTACTCACCAAAGCGCCATTCATTCTGGCTGTAACGCGCTTTGGCCACATCACCGTCAACGCGGGGATCGATCACTCGAACGTCCCCGATGCGGACCTATTGCTGTTACCGACGGATCCAAGCGCATCCGCAAAGCGGCTCTCAGACGCACTCGGCGTGCCGGTTATCGTCACCGATACCTCGGGGCGACCGTTCAGGTACGGGCAACGCGGTGTTGCGATCGGCTGGGCAGGCATACCCGCGGCCCGAGATTGGCGCGGCGAACACGACCGAGACGGCCGCGAGCTCGACGTGACGGTGCAAGCGGTCGTCGACGAACTCGCGGCGTCGGCGAATCTCGTGACCGGTGAAGGAAACGGCGGCACGCCCGCGGCCGTCGTGCGCGGGTGGGAGTTCGGCAAGCACGCCGGCGACGACGAACTGTTCAGAGCGGAGTCGGACGATATCGTTCGAGAAGCGCTTCGCGAGTGGGAGTTCGAGGGATGATCGGCGTCGAACTCACGCCCGAACATCCCGTCGGTCGGATCGGCGAACTCGGCGAACACGCCGAAGCGAACGGCTTCGACACCGTGTTCTGCTCGTCGCATTACAACAACCGCGATCCCTTCGTCGCGTTGGATCGGATCGCCGAGCGAACCGAGTCAGTTCGGCTCGGACCGGGTGTGGTCAACCCGTACGAGACTCACCCGGTGACGCTCGCCTCGCGGGTGGCTTCGCTCGATGAAGCTTCCGATGGGCGAGCGATCTACGGGATCGGTGCCGGCGATCGTTCGACGCTCGAAAACCTCGGCTTCGAACACGATCGGCCGCTGCGTCGGGTTCTGGAGGCGTTCAAGGTCGCACGAGATCTCTTCGCGGGCGAGCGCGTCGATCACGACGGGACGTTTCGGGCTGCGGATGCGGGACTCAACTTCGAGCCGTCGAGCGAGTCGATTCCGGTCTACGTCGGCGCGCAGGGACCACACATGATTCGAATGGCAGCGAAGCACGCGGACGGCGTCCTGTTGAACGGCTCACACCCGAAGGATTTCGCGTGGGCGGCCGAGCAGGTCGAAGCGGGACTCACAGAGCGCCCCGACGAACGCGGCGAATTCGACTTTTCGGCCTACGCCTCCGTCTCCGTCGCACCCGATGGCGAAACCGCACGAGAGGCCGCACGCCCGCCGGTCGCGTTCATCACCGCCGGCGCGGCGCCACCGGTACTGGACAGACACGGAATCGACCGGGAGAAAGCAGCGGAGATCGGCGAAGAGATCTCGGCAGGCGCGTTCAACGCCGCCTTCGATGCAGTCACGGAAGAGATGATAGACGCGTTTTGCATCGCAGGCACCCCAGAAACCGTCGAAGAACGGATCGATGCGGTGATGGAATACGCCGACAGCTTCGTCGCCGGCTCACCGCTCGGTCCGGATCTCGAAACGGCGATTAGACTGGCTGGTTCGGCTCTTCAGAACCGGACAGACCCTGTTTAATCGACGAACCGACCGCGCCGAGCG
>SKKJ01000272.1 GCA_007121575.1 Natronomonas sp. | reverse complement strand
TGTTAAGTCGTTCCCGAAAGAAGCACCCTTTATGCGATATGGTAGCGGGAATCACGTATACAAACTCGTTGACGAATGGGCGACTCTGCCGTCGGATATCGACTCTTTCGTCGATGTCGGCCGAGTCTGTATCGATGACAACGACGACGTGTTGGTCCTCAACCGAAGCGCTCGCCCCGTGATGAAGTTCGATCCGGATGGCAATCACCTCGATTCGTGGGGCGAAGGCTACTTTTCGAATCGCCCTCACGGAATGGCGATCGGACCCGAAGGAAACGTCTACTGCACGGACGACGGAAATCACACGGTCCGAAAGTTCACGCCCGAGGGCGATCACCTCCTGACGCTCGGAACGGAGGACGAGCCGTCCGAGACGGGGCATCGTCACTCCTCGGACATCCTCGAACGGATCGCTTCGATCACCCACAGCGCGGGGCCGTTCAACGGACCGACCGGCGTGACGGTCCCCGACTCCGGGAAAATCTTCGTCGCGGACGGATACGGGAACGCCCGCGTCCACGTGTTCGATCCGGCGGGCGAACTCCTCCACTCGTGGGGCGATCCCGGTGGAAGACCGGGTGAGTTCAGGCTTCCACACGCGATCCATCACGACGTTGACGATCGGCTCTGGGTGACCGATCGGGAGAACTCCCGTATCCAAATCTTCGATGTCAACGGCGAGTTCATCACCGAATGGACCGACGTGATTCGCCCGAGCGGGCTGGCGATCGCCGGCGACACGGTCTTCGTTTCGGAACTATGCAAGCGGATCAGCGTGTTCACGATCGACGGCGAACTCCTCACTCGATGGGGGAACGAAGATCATCCGGACGATGATCCGTTGTTCCGTGCGCCACACACCGTTGCGGTCGATTCGAACGGTGATCTCTACGTCGGAGAGACATCGACCGCCTATACCGGCATCGACCGTGGCGTTCGGACGCTGCAGAAATTCGAGCGAGTCGCATAGATTCGGTCGGTCGCGTTCGTCGGCCGTCGGCCGATTACGGAATCAACCGCTCGATCTCGGTGACGAGGATGTCGCTCGCACCGGCCGCTTTTAACTCTGGAATCACTTCGAAGACTTCGCGTTCGTCGACCACGACGTGAACGGCCACCGTTTCGCCGTCGGCGACATCCATCACGGTCGGGCCGCCCATCCCCGGAATCTGCTCTTTCAGTTCATCGAGCGAACTCCTCGGGACGTTCATCATCAGATATCGCTTCCCGTCGGCATCGAGAACCGATTTGAGCGCGGTTTTGATCTGCGTTACTTTCGGATCGTCGGCCACCGCAGGATCGGCGAACAGCCGGACCGATGACTTGAGAACTTCATCGACGATCGAAAGCCGATTCATGCGAAGCGTCGTCCCTGTCGAGGTGATATCGACGATCGCATCCGCGATATCGACGTGCGGTGTCAGTTCCGTCGCGCCGGATACTTCGACGATCTCTGGGCTCACACCGATCGTCTCGAAGTAATTCCGGGTGATCACCGGAAACTCGGTCGCGACGGTGCCACCGGAAAGCTCCTCCGGCGAGCTAACCCCGCCGTCTTCGGGTGAGGCGAGGACCAACCGACAGCTTCCGAACCCCAAGTCCAGGAGTTCAATCAGGTCGACGTCGGATTCTCGCGTCTGATCGAGACCGGTTATTCCAAGCGTTGCCGCGCCGTCGGCGACGTACTCCGGAATATCCGCCGCTCGCGCAAACAGAACGGAGACGTCCGGGTCGACCGTGTTCGCATACAGCTTCCTGTCGGCTCCGTTCTGTACGTGTAGCCCGGCGCGCTCTAGGAGTTTGAGCGCTGGATCGTGGAGACGCCCCTTGTTGGGCACGGCGATGCGCATATATCGGCTTGTGGCGCACGGGTCTTTTCACTGTCGGGTCCGGACTGCGTCGGCAGCCGGTTTCACGATCGTCTGTCCGCTTCGAAACGATGGTCGACTCTACCCTAACGATATTTACCACGTCCACAGTAGGTGGCGTACCTAGCCAGTGTTGACCAGCGATCCGGACTTACCATGCGTACTCAAGATGCCGATCGACGGGACGTTCGCCGCATTCTCTCCGCCGCGCTCGAAGATACGGGGTCGGTTTCGACCCACGAGTTCGAACGCGCGATAGAGTTGCTCGGAAGCGATGCGAAACGCGTTCGAATCGGTGCGGCATGGGCGTTCGGCCTGCTCGCGAACGAGGCCCCAGGACGAACCGTACCGTACGTCTCGGACATCATCGACCTTCTCGACGATCCACGGTTGCGCGCTGAGGCGATCCGGGCACTCACGTATATCGCTCAAGCGAATCCGGGCGGATTCGAGCGGGCACTGCGAACGATCGATAACACACGGGCGAAGCGGTGTCGAACGGTGTTGTGGGGACTGCTTGCGTCGAAGACTGTCGTCCAGATACCACACACCGGTGAGGGCGCTCGTGATGAACGCCAGTCGATGCGTGGTCCCGATGCCGATGGGTGGGGATGGATCGGCGGTGGGTCCGGTCCCGCTCAAGCGTATACCAGTAACGCTGCGACGGCACGGCGACAGCCCCCGACGAATCGCCCGGTCGATCCACCAACGGTTGATTTCGACCTCAATCGATACACACCGACCGAGGCGATCTTCCGAGACGAGTTCGCCTCGAGTTTCAAGGTCGTGTACAGGTCATCTGACGGCGAAGTTGCCCCCGGAATACTCAAGCGATTTGTATTACCGGGCGGCGGAGATGCCCCCTCTACATTCGGCCGACGGATCCGGATGTGGCAATCGATCGACGATCACAACGGCATACTCCCCGTCATTGATTGGGGAATCGAGCCCGATCCGTGGGTTGTAACTGCGTATGAGCACGTCACGGGTGTCGCCGAATTGGGCCGGAGCGGAGACATCCCTGCGGCCGTTTGGACGCTCCGGACGCTTGTAGGGGCGATTCGATTCGCCCATGTACACGGCGTGATACACGGCGGGTTGACCCCCGGATCGATCGTTCGAACCTCGATCTTCACTGAACCTGAAGCGTGGCGAGTTCCCCGCATCACCGATTGGGGATATTTGAGCCTGTTTCGAACGAGATCTTCTCCGACGCCGATCCCCGAGTGGTATCTCGCGCCGGAGCATCTCGATCCCGGTTCTTTCGGCGGCGTTGACGGAACTACCGACATCTACGGTTTCGGTATCGTCGCGTATGAGGCGCTGTTTGGACGCGCACCGTTCGATGCGATCGAGCACGTCGAACGCACGCTTTCGGTCCCGACCACGCTTGAACAGCCGTTTCCGGAACTCGAAAGCTTTCTTCGGCGATGTCTTGCCCCTCGGAAATCGGAGCGCTTCGAGACTGCCGAAACGATGGGTGCAACGTTCCACGCGATAACGGAGGGATACGATGGTTGAACCGACGATCGCCGGTTCGGGCGTTCTCACGCGGTTTCTCGCGTTCGTCGTCTTCTTTCTCGCGTGTGCCATGACAACGCTCTATGCTGCATTAAACGACCGAC
>SKKJ01000250.1 GCA_007121575.1 Natronomonas sp. | reverse complement strand
CCCGTTCGCGGAGATCGGCGATCAGCGAATCGAGCATCGCTATGAATCAGCTGACAGCTCGGCTTCGACACTTTGACGGATGATATCTTCGACCCGCGGATGGAGCGGTTCGAGCCGGACGGATCCGGTGTGTGACTCGTAGTCTATCAGTCCCGCATCGACGAGTCGCGGCAAGTGGTTGTGCTCCAGTTCGAGGAGGAGTTCCGATCGATCCGCCGGCGTTTGCATCGTCCCGGTGGTAGTGGCTTTTCGGCCGCTGAGGACGGTCGCGAGCTCCTCGGCGGTGCCTTCCTTCGCTTCGAGTAAATAAGAGAGCACGTGTCGGCGATGGCGCGAGGCGAGCGCTCGGTAGAACTGATCCTCCGCTAATCGCGGTGGGACATCTCCTGCAGTCCGTTGATTTCTTTGATCTGGGTCTCCCCCTGACCCGTCCATGCCTTAGATATACATTGTCGTGGTACAAAAATGTATCCCATCAACCATATTACCGAGGTATAGTAAACAAATGCCAGCCGTATTCCAGTACTTTCAACAGTTTATCAAGTTAAGCTTAGTCAGGCTACAATAAGCGATATTTGCCAGAGATGCTATCGAAATGAGTCGGGAAAATCAACGACGTTAGTCACGAGAGGACGTCACGAACCGGTACGTGTGCATCCTGATAGCTGGTCCGATTCGATATCGGTGAAATACGGATATGACATGGCATTGCCCAGACGACATTCACTCAGTTCAGCGCGTCGGATCGGCTGCTGAGGGTTTTAACAACGCCGCCTGCTCAAACCAGCGTCGAGAGTTCGTCCAGCCGTTCGAGTCGGTACTCACCGACGACACAACATCCGCGACGGTCGTGACCGTGACGTTCGATGTGGGCTCCGTCGAGCCCGGCGTTGTGCGCCGCACCGATGTCGTGTACCGCATCGCCGACGAGAATGCCGGGACCATCGCGCGCACCTGCCGCCGCAAGGGCCCGTTCGACCGGTGTCGGATCGGGTTTCCACCCCGTCTCGGGTGTACAGCAAACGACGGTGTCGAACCAGTCGGCGATATCGAGGGTCGCTAACACCGGTTCCGTCAGATACCGCTGACAGTGGGTGACGAGCACCGTCGGCGCGTCGATCTCGCCGACGAACGATGCGTCATCGTACAGAAACGTCGATTCGGCGCGCGCTTGGGCGTCCTCTTCCTCGTGGAAGACCTCCCAAAACCGTTCGGAATCGATGCCGGCCGCTTCGAGCGTATCGTTTCGTACACCATCGAACCCGTGCCAAAGCGCTTCCGCCTGGTGTTTCGTAAACGGGTATCCGAGTCGATCGCCGACGCGACCGATCAGATCGTGGATGTACGATGGTTCGACGTCGACGAGGGTCCCATCGAGATCGAACACCCATCGGTCGTACGATGGTTCGTTCATGGGGGCTGAATTAGGACCGTCGAAGACAAATGTCTTGCGCGCCCGGATGTGAGGTTTTTGCGAGCTATGCTGTGACCGGTTATGCGCCGCATCGAGAACAGGCGTTCGTATACCGCATGAAAAGCCGAGGGCGCGCATGCGAAATCGTCACCTTGGGAAGACACGGAAATACTGTTCTGAGCAGAGAAGGGCCGTGAGAAGGCTGATTGAAGACGAACCATACGGTATAGAATCAAAACGTTCAGATAGAGATCCATCTTTGTATATTTACACACAGCAATATTAGTGTTGTGTATTGAAGTGTTTTTGACCGTATTTCCAAACAATATTGTCTTTTAGCGTCGATATCTACACGAGATGATTGGAACGTTGAAGCGGCTGTTCGGTGGGACGAACATGAAGACGAATAACTACGGGTGTTCGGAGTGTGAAGCGAAATTCGCGATTCCGGAGGACGAACCGGTCGAGTGTCCGGAGTGTGAGTCAGCGGAATTCGTCTACCCGGAACAAAACATCCTCCTAAACAATCACCAGTGTAACGATTGTAACGAGAGGTTCACGTTTCCGGAAGAGGTCGAAGTGATCTGTCCGGACTGTGACTCGACCAGCGTAAGAACGGTACAGTAAGCGCGCATTCGGAATCCATGACGCGGTTTCGACAGCGGATTAGACAGATTCTCCGTTACGTTCGCGGTCGTCACGTCGGCCGTGAACGGCATTCACCGATCGGGAAGGGAGCCTTTCAAGTCAGACGGGGCGATAGGCACGTGTATGAATCCCGGGGACCGAATCCGCGTCAACCGAACCGACACGACGTACGAGGGCGTGTTGTTGCCCTCGACGACGGCCGAAGAACTCGTCGTCAAACTCGACGGCGGCTACAACGTCGGCGTCGATAGAGCCGAAGCCGCGGTCGAAGTCATAGAGACCGACACGTACGATATCGGTGAATCCGACGGCACAGACGGTGCGTCCGAGATTACGTTCGACGACGAGTTACCGACGGTCGCACTCATCTCGACGGGAGGGACGATCGCCTCGACCGTCGATTACCGAACCGGCGCAGTTACCGCTCAGTTCGACGCGGAGGACGTTCTGCGCGCCGTCCCCGAACTCGCGGGCCGGGCGAACTACCGAGGCCGGGTCGTGGCCAACATCCTCTCGGAGAACATGACGCCGACGGTCTGGCAGGAGTTGGCGGCGGCGGTCAGAGACGAGATCGAGCGCGGTGCGGACGGCGTCGTCGTCATGCACGGCACGGACACGATGCAGTACACCGCTGCCGCGCTGTCGTTCATGCTCAACCCCGACGTTCCGATCGTCTTCACTGGCAGTCAGCGCTCGGCCGATCGACCCTCTTCCGATAACGTGATGAACGCGGTGTGCGCCGTCGAGGCGGCGACGGCGGATCACTCGGAAGTCCTCGTTTGTATGCACGAGACCGAGTCGGACGACGCCTGCGCACTCCATCGCGGAACGCGCGTCCGGAAAAACCACACGTCTCGACGGGACGCGTTCGAGACCGTCGGCGCGAAACCGCTCGGCCGCGTCGAGTGGAAGACGGGGGACGTATCCTTCCGACGTTCGGTGGCCCCACGCGGTGAGGGGACCAACGAACTCGTCTCCGATCTCGACACGAGCGTCGAACTGATAAAATTCGTTCCGGGGACTGACCCATCGATTCTGGACATCGCTGACGACGCCTCGGGATTGATTCTGGAAGGAACCGGTCTCGGTCACGTCAACACGGAGTGGATCGACGGACTCCGAGCGCTCATCGACGACGGGACGACGGTCGTGATGACGAGTCAGTGTCTCGAAGGGCGTGTCTGCGATCGAGTCTACGATACGGGGCGCGACCTCCTCGAAGCCGGCGTCGTCGAAGCCGGCGATACGCTCCCAGCGACGGCCTACGTAAAACTGATGTGGGCGATCGAAAACACCGAAGACCCCGCCGATTCGATGCGACGCTCGCTCGCTGGTGAACTCCAAGCGCGATCCGTTCCGTGGACCTAAAAGCCGTATAGCTGCCCGTTAGCCACTAACCCAATATATATCACATTAATACACATACTCATT
>SKKJ01000118.1 GCA_007121575.1 Natronomonas sp. | reverse complement strand
CGCTCTTCGCCCTTGCAGGTGAAATGACAGTCTACATCAGTAGCAACACAGGGTACGTTGTGTTGATTGAGAGTTGGTATGAGACGGGTAACGCCGATAATCCGATCAGAGTCGAGTTCGAACAGCGAAATCGCCGTTTCAACGAGGAACTCGATATCGAACTACCCCAAGCGTGTGAATAGTAACTCAGCGTTGTGCGTGAGCTCCCGACAAGCCCGTAATCAGCATCATTCGCCCCGACTTCTGCGGTTAAACGGGAACCATTACCACGGCTTTTGTGATGGTGATCCGCCCCGTTACACTGACGGTAAGAGATAACGCAACGATTCGCGAGAGAAACCCGAAACGAGGCGTGATTCGTCATCGACACAATTCGGCCATCTCCCCAAGGTTTCTCTCGCCGAACCGTACTCTCCAATAATTATATACAACGCTCACACAATCGTTTGATACAGTTTTGTCAGTACGCACAACGGATCACACCTCATTGAAACCATGCCCACAACCACTCAGCACTACGACATCGCGATCGTCGGTGGTGGAGTCATCGGCTGTTCGATCGCACGCGAGTTAGCAACCGACCACTCAGTCGTTCTCCTCGAAAAGGAACAGATCGCCAGTGGCTCAACAGGACACGCAACTGGGAATACATCCGTCGTAACGGGGTTTCACGATAACTCGAACTTTGCGCAGTATTGCAACGATTTCTTCAGAGAGTACGATGGAACACGAGAGTTCAGCTACACAGAGCGGCCACGAGTAACGCTCATTCCGGAATCAATGACGAAAGATGCCAAGCAGCTCGCGGCCGAATCAGCGGCGAATGGATTCGAGACGGCGTATCTGCCCGCGGAAGAACTCGAAGAGAACTATCCGGGCGTGTTCAATCTTGAGAAGTTCGTGGGTGGAATCGAGTATCGAGATATCGGCTGGGTCGATCCATACACGTATACGACAACGCTACAAAAGGATGCGGAAGCATCTGGTGCGGAGGTTCGAACGGGCGTTACCGCCACAGGAATCACTGTCGAAGCCGATCGCGTGACCGGTGTTCGAACGAAGAGCGAAACGATACGCGCAGATGTCGTCGTTGCGGCAGCCGGATGGCATACTCGAAAATTACTCGAAGAGTGTGTTGAACTGCCGATCTATCCGTTCCGATGGCAAGCAGTTGATCTGGATCCGGGCAGAGAGCTGGGAGATGACTATCCGATGGGCTTAGATATCGTTGACGGGCTCTATTGGCGCGGTGAGCATAACGGGCTTCTCCATGTAGGAGGTGGCGAATATAAGGTCAGAAACCCGGGAAGCATTTGAACGCAGGTCAATGAATCGTATCGCGAGAAAGTGGCGCTAGCGATTCCCGAAAAGCTCAACGGAATGGAAAACGCACGTATCGTGGGTGAGCATACGTGTGAGACGGGTGACACCGCGACACCGGATACGGAGCCGATTATTGACGCTCCGGAGGCGGCACCGAACGGCCTGATCATTGCCACCGGATTCCACGGCTGTGGTATCATGGCTTCGCCCGCTGTTGGCCGGGGAGTCAGGTCGCTAATAACCGGTTCGACGTGTCCATTCTCGCTGGAACCGTACCGGCTCGACCGATTCAATCGATTGACACCTGACTTCGAGTTTACGCCGCTTCTCTCCGCTTATAGCGAGCTAGATTAGCGGGCCCTTTCACAGATACCGTATTCGATACGTTTGAGATGGTTTCTCGTCGAGACCACGTGTACTAAGAACGCGATCGATTTACGGTTTGGTCTCTTTGCCATCCCCGGTATTTATCAGAAATGTCTAAGAACAGTTACTGGAGTATGTCATCAGATACCAATGGTACGTGTAACCCGAACGTCGGATTCATCGGCCTTGGAAATATCGGACTTCCGATGGCGCTGAACCTGATCGAAGACGGATTCGACGTGACTGTAGCAGATCTCCGGTCTGAGCCAATCGAAACGGCGGTCGCTGCCGGGGCGACGGAAGAAACCGATTTAGAACATCTCGCACAAACGTGCGATATCATTGAGATCGTCGTTGACGGTGACGAAGCGGTCAGATCCGTCGTTTTTGAAGAGGAGTTGTTCTCAAGGATGCGGCCGGGGACAATACTCATCATCCACAGTACGATCCGTCCACAAACGATGGAGGAACTTGACGAGGCGGGCGCTGAGCACGGTGTTGTCGTCATGGATGCGGCGGTGAGCGGCGGTGATACAGGTGCAAAAGCGGGAACCTTGACGATCATGGTCGGCGGGGAGCCGGAGTATCTCGAACAATGTCGAGGGCTGTTCGAAACGATCGGCGAGGATATCTTCCATACCGGACCTGTCGGATCGGGCCAGGCAGCGAAACTTTCAAACAACATCATGACCCACGGGAATCATCTCCTCGCGCTCGAAGCGATGAAGCTGGCCGAGGCGTACGGAATCGATGAAGAGACGATGGCATCGGTCGCATCAGTGAGTACGGGCGGAAGCTGGATTATCGATAACTGGGGGTTCTACGACCGGTATCTCGAGGAACACACGCTCGCCGGGAGCGACGAACTCTATTTCTTTTTGCGACACGCGACGAAGGACGCACTCGCCGCGGCCGCAGAGAAGAACGTTGCGCTCCCACTCGCTGGATTGAGCTCGGAGTACCGACCGATCGCACTCGCGGAACGATACCAACAGTTGATCGATAAAGACACTGCGTAGGGTCTCGAATTAGAGTGCGACTCGAGAGCCGCTTCACCGTTCTCGTTCGAGGTCTTCGACCGAACGCAGGTTCGTCGAGATTTCTTCGATCTTTGCGGTCTGTTCTTCGTTTGCGGCCGCGACATCCTCGACCTCTAATGCGACGTCCTTTGCTTGCTGAGCCGCATCATCGATGAAACTCGCGACTTCTTCGGTGCTGGCCGCTTGATCATCAGTCGCCTCTGCGACTTCCGAGATACCGTTTGCGGACTCCGAGACGGCGTCCGAAATCTCATCGAAGTTCGAGAGTGCCGTCGTGACTTCATCGAGACTGCGATCGACTTCCTCGTTTGCCGTCGTGACACTTCCAGCCGTTTGTTCGGTGGTCGATTTGATTTCGGCGACCATCTGTTCGATCTCTGACGATTTCTCTTGGGACTTCTCCGCGAGCGATTTAACTTCGTCAGCGACGACACCGAATCCTTCGCCCGCTTCCCCTGCCCTGGCAGCCTCGATCGAAGCGTTGAGCGCGAGCAGATTCGTTTGTGAAGCGATATCGTTAATCACCGAAACGATATCGTCGATTGCATTGACCTTCTGAAAGAGCTCGTCCATGTTTTCGTCGACTTGGTCTGTGGAACGATTGACGGTTTCAAGCGCGCTTATCGCATCGTCGGATGACTCTTTCCCGTCCTCAGCTAGCTGACGGGCGTTTTCACTGGTCGATTTAACTTCTTCGGAGCTGGAGGCGATCTCTTCGACGGTCGCGCTCAAATTAGCCACTTCCTGGGAAACTTCCTGGAGGTTTT
>SKKJ01000072.1 GCA_007121575.1 Natronomonas sp. | reverse complement strand
TTCGAATCGCTGATCGAAGCGGACGGAACGGGAATTTTCTGTTGGGAGCTCGTTTTTCGGTCGATAGAAGCCCTCCAAGCCGTTCCAACGATCGACCAGACCGTTCCAGTCGCGGCGTGTTACGTGAGCGATCGTCGCCACAAACACGCCTACACGGGAGTCATCAGCGCGCTCCGTCAAAACGGGGAGTTACGGTTTCCCATGACGTTTCTGGATTACACGTACTCAACACTGTATGATGACCTCCGGATAACGTCGCTTCGCGGGGAGGGACTCGCCGCGTACGATACCAGCCACCGCGCAGACGAGATATACTACTGGTAGCGCTTTTACAGGCACAGTCGGGAAAGTAGCCGTCAGACCGGCTCCGGGAGCGATTCAGCCGGCGCACCAGCGAGTCGAGAGAGTGCGTCGTGCTCGATGATATGAAGGTCACCGGGGATAACGAGCAGATGAAGTGGATCACCGAAGGAACGATCTGCGAGTGCGGAGAGCCGGTCCGCGGCGACGATCGGATCCGAACTTCCCGCTCGTGCGACGGCGACGCCAATAGCATCGATTTCCTCGGCTAAAAGCTTCGCCGCATAATCTGCAGTCATGTACTCTTCGTGATTCGGGTCAGCGCCTTTCGGCCCGATTCCGACCTTGATATCCAGATACACGAGCGTGTGAAGGCCGCGATCGCGGTTCGAATCGATCGTCGCAAGAACGCTTCCCGGAACGCCATCGGCTCCATGAGCGTACGGAAACGGAAGCGTCGTCGCTTTGCCGAACCGGTAGTTCTGAAGACCGGTCAAAGAGGCCGCCGCCGAGCCGGCCGTCGTGCCATGAACGAGATGCGTATCGATTCCTCGCTCCGCGGCCCGAAGCCGTAAATCGACGTGCGTCGTCGAAATCATCGTATCGCCAGCGGTGAGAAAGACCGCATCGCCGGCGGTGGCGGCGTCGAAAATCGGCTCGGGGTCCTGTTCGATGCCCGGACGATCCCGAACTTCGATCTCGGTGTCGTGGTACGCTTCGAGTTCTTCCACGGTAGTGCCGGCCAGTTTACTGGTGTAAAACTCCGCGAAGACGCGGTCTGCATCGGCGATGGCGTCTCGCCCCTCGACGGTGATCGATCGCTCGTTGTAGAGTCCGAGGCCGACGAATGTAAGCATACTGGCGTTCGATCGCGCGTGGCCAAAAGCACCCCGTTCTGTCCGTCGGGAGTCAACCGAGCGATCACCGGAACGGTAGACTTACCGCCGATCCTTCCCGAGAGTTCGATATGTCGATGCGTTGTGTTCGGGTCGCTCGCGAAGACGGCGAGGCAATCCGTCGCCGGCTCGCCGAGTTAGATGCGCTTGCCGGCGAATACGAGATCGAAGTCGAAGACGGTGTGATTTACCTTCCGCTCGATCCAGACACCGACCTCGAAGTGCTCGAAGCAGCGATATCCGATGGCGATTTTGAAATCGTCGAGCGCGACAGTAACCGCCGTGAAACCCAAACGTTTCCCGAAGATACACTCGGGTTCGACCCTGCTTACGAACGACTCGGTGACATCGTCATTATTGACGAAGATGACGACGAACGGGCACGGATGATCGCCGACGCGATTTGGGACTCTGATTTGCCTGCCAAAACGATCGTCAACCGGGCCTCCCCGATCGAAGGTGAACTCAGGATCCGACAGTGGGACGTGTTAGCCGGCACGGACACAGAAACCGTTCATCGCGAGTACGGCTGTGCGTTCGAACTTGATCTCGCAAAGATGTATTTCTCCCCACGATTGGCGACCGAGCGCCATCGAGTCGTCGAACAGGTCCAGCCGGACGAGCATTTCTTCGATATGTTCGCCGGCGTCGGGCCGTTCGTCATTCCCGCAGCCAAACGTGGTGCCGAATGCGTCGGTGTGGATCTAAACGCCGACGCGATTGAGTATCTCCGCCGGAATGCGGACAGAAACGGCGTCGCAGACCGAGTGACTGCAATACATTCAGATATCCGCGAGGTATCTGGATACGACGACTGGGCCGATCGTATCGTGATGAATCTACCACATAGCGCCAACGAGTTCTTGGATACCACCATCGAACTCGCCGGAGACGAGTGCTTACTGCACTACTATGACATCCAATCCGACGACGATCCGTTCGGCCCGGGCGAAACGGCGATACGAACGGCAGCGGGGTCGGAATACGACGTGAAGGTCGAAAACCAGCGTGAAGTCCGCTCGTATGCTCCTCACGAAATAAACGTCTGTTTGGACGTTCGGCTGACCCGGAACTGACGAGTGAAGTTCGCAACCCTTATGCCGATTATCCTCTCAGATACGAACGCGAGCGCCGGAGTAGCTCAGCTGGCAGAGCGAATCCTTCGTAAGGATTAGGTCGAGGGTTCAAATCCCTCCTCCGGCTTACACCATTTTCTTTACAATCCCACTGTAGAAGGGATTTCCAGTATTCGAAAACTGACCAGTCACACCTAACGTCGTTCCGGGGGTGTTTGACGTGACCGGGTCGTATCGCGATTCCAGTCGCAAGGAGACCCCTCGCTGCTCAATCCACGGCGTCGCGAAGGATCAGGTCCACACCCACGACATCCCGGCGTGGATTTGTCCGCGCTGCCGAAGGTGGTCGACGTGACGCGGGAGTGTAACGTCTGTGGCGACGAAATCCCGCCTACCGACCTCGTCAAGGTCGGCGACGGTCCCGCCTGTTCGGAGTGCCACGACGCACTGTTCGTGGACGGTTCGACAGACACAACCGGGACCGAGTCCACAGACGACCCCGCGCTTGACTCGCTCGATGCGTTCGCGGACGCGGTCGCGTTCTTCCACGACCAGCTTGACCGCACAATCGCCGACCACCAGTCGGGCGAACACGCCGACCGTCCTGCTCGTAGGCGACGCCGACCGCTCGGTCGCCCTCGAATAGTACCCGTGTCACGTGGGCGCCGGTCTCGGCTGCGAGGTTC
The DNA here is from genome assembly GCA_007121575.1 of Natronomonas sp. GTDB lineage: Archaea > Halobacteriota > Halobacteria > Halobacteriales > Haloarculaceae > Natronomonas. The sequence goes on along the minus strand of SKKJ01000072.1, from coordinate 543 downwards.
GGCCGGTCGAGAGCAGGTTTCAGGTAGGCGGCGCTTTGCCGCCGCCCGTCCTTCTGGGTGACGTGAAAGAGCCCGAATCCGTCTTGCTGGGCCCATTGAAGTCGGTGGTTCGCTCCGTAGCCAGTCGCCACCGCGGCATCGACGAACGTCCGCGAGAGGTCTTGCGGGGAGTGTTGGTCGGCCACGTTGAGCGGACCGTCAGTCCCGTACTCCTCAGGATTGACGCCACTCCCGGTGAAGTGCTCGCTGCGCTTGAAGTACGGCAGGACGTCCTCCCAGCCCCAGCCCTCGTTGCCTAGTTCCGCCCAGCGGTCGTAGTCGACGGGGTTACCCCGGATGTAGATCGTCGCGTTCACCGAACTCGTCCCCCCAGGGTCTTGCCTCGTGGCCAATTCAGCTCCCGGTCGTACAGTTCCGACTGTGGCTCGGTGTAGAACTCCCAGTTGACCTCGGATCTGGCCAGCTCGGCGATCGATGCCGGAATCTGGATGTCGCGCTTGTCGTCTGGGCCTCCCGCTTCGAGCACCAGTACCTCACGGTCGT
>SKKJ01000024.1 GCA_007121575.1 Natronomonas sp. | reverse complement strand
GAGGTGTGATGACCGATACTGTTGACGACGTCGACTTTCCGTATAAAGACGACGCGTCACAGCAGGAGAAAGTAGAGGCGCTTGAGGAGCGTCTCGAGATCCTCGAACAACAGAACGAGGAGATGCGGGACAAACTCCTCGACGCCAACGCAGAGAACAACAAATATCAACAAAAGCTCGAGCGATTGACGCACGAGAATAAAAAGCTCAAGCAGTCCCCGCTGTTTGTCGCCACCGTTCAGGAACTGACGAACGAAGGCGTCATTATCAAACAACACGGGAACAATCAGGAAGCGCTCACGGAAGTCACAGACGAGATGCGCACGGAGCTGACGCCCGATTCGCGCGTTGCGGTGAACAACTCGCTTTCGATCGTCAAACAGCTAGACAGCGAAACCGACGTTCGTGCCCGCGTGATGCAGGTCGAACAGTCGCCCGACGTCACCTATTCGGACATCGGCGGTATCGATGCCCAAATGGAGGAGGTCAGAGAGACCGTCGAGATGCCGATCGAGAACCCGGAGATGTTCGAAGAGGTGGGTATCGATCCGCCGTCCGGCGTGCTGTTGTACGGACCGCCCGGAACCGGGAAGACGATGCTCGCGAAGGCCGTCGCGAACCAAACCGACGCGACGTTCATCAAAATGGCCGGCTCCGAGCTCGTCCACAAGTTTATCGGCGAGGGCGCAAAGCTCGTTCGCGATCTCTTCGAACTCGCACGACAGCAAGAGCCAGCCGTCGTCTTCATCGACGAGATCGACGCGATCGCTGCGAAGCGAACGGAGTCGAAGACCTCTGGCGATGCCGAGGTCCAACGGACGATGATGCAGCTTCTCGCGGAGATGGACGGGTTCGAAGACCGCGGGCAGATCTCGATCATCGCTGCGACCAACCGTTTCGATATGCTCGACCGGGCGATCCTCCGACCCGGTCGGTTCGATCGACTCATCGAGGTCCCCAAACCGGACTTCGAAGGCCGCGAAATCATCTTCCAGATCCACACCCGAAGTATGAACGTCGCAGACGAGGTCGACTTCATCGAACTCGCCGAAATGGCCGATAACGCCTCCGGCGCCGACATCAAAGCAGTCTGTACGGAAGCGGGTATGTACGCGATCCGCGACGACCGAGTCGAAGTCAAAACGGAAGACTTCGAAAGCGCGTGGCAGAAGATCAAACAGACCGACGACGACGAAGCCGAGATCTCGAAGACCTTCGCCTAAGTCTTTCTTTATAGTCAGTTGGAGCGTTCGTTTTCAAGATGAACGCGAGTCCCGTCACCTGAGTGCGCGATTGTCGCTGATTCGAGATCGGATCACATTCGAGCGATCAGCGGTAGCCAGCCTGCGAACCGCACGCTCGGCGATCTCTCAAAAAAATCGTGAATGGTGAATGGTTCCTTTCAGTCGGACTGCATCGCTTCGAGGATGTTCGGACGGTCGTCACCGATGGTACCGTCGCCGCCGTCCGTGTTCCAGACCTTCTGAGGCATCGGGAGCCCTTCCCACAGTTCGTCGTCGAGCAAGTCGGCTTCGATGTCGCAGCGCTCTTCGAGGATCCACTCGAGCTGACGGGCGTGCTGGCTGGTATGCCAGACGGTCCGTTCGAAGTACTGATGTAGCGTTGGCGAGCCGTAATAAACGTCGGCCGTCTCCGACCAATCGCATTCGTCAGCGTGGTTTTCGTGCCAGTGGTGTAGACGTGCTTGGATGTGTTGTCCGTACGTGCTGAGCGCTTCGATCGATTCGCTCGCCCACTCCGGTTCGGATTTATACATCTTCAGCGGGATGCCGTCTTGGTGTTCGAGGAACGATTCCGGGATGCTGAACGCGTGGAAGACGAGTTGACCGACGGATCGCGGTCGGTTCGCGATCGGGCCGTCGAGCTTCTCGACGGGGAGCTTTTCGGTGTACTCGACGAGCGCGTCCAACACGGTGTCGAGACGGCTATACAGCTCTTCGACCGGGAGCACCTCCGCTTTATATTCGATGTCGACGATCTTCGCGATCGCGTCGAGGTCTTGTGCGTCCGCCCAGTCATCGCCGCGTTTCACGATCGGAACCTGTCGCGGGAGACCCTGCTCTTCCATGTCGTCGAGCATGCTCATATCTTCGGCGATGTTGTGAGACTCGAAGGCGATATCGTTCCGCTCTAAGAACTCCTTCGCGCGGAGACAGCTCGTACAGCCAGTTGCCCAGTATAGATGTGTTTCAGCCTCTGCCATGTATTGAGAATGCATATCAAAGGCAATAAATGCTTCTTTGTGTTCGTTCAGTTTACAGCCTATAAGCGTATTTTCGTGGACGAATTGAAATCACTTAAAAAAGAACGAACAACAGATACGGAATTCCGAACAGAACGATCGTCATCCCGACGATGATGAGCGCATAGGCGGCGAACGTTCCACCTGCGGTGAGAAACGAGGAGTGGCTGAGTTTCGCTTTGGCGTCAGTCGCGTCCATACGAAGATATCTGAACGCGGTCTTTTATACCTACCGCCACGGCTTCGTACACCGTATCACGGAGTGCCACATTGCTCGATTCGAGCGCGCACCGGTGAACGATTAGTTAGCTGAGAATCTCGGTGATCCGCCTCGGTTCTCCCGAAAGCGCCGGGTTCTTTTCGATCAGCTTCAACACCTCGTGATCGGTCACGTCAGGGTAGTCCTTTTGGGTAGCTTCTTCGATGAGTTCCCGCTCCATGCGGAACTCGGTTCCCTCATAGATAACGTCGACACCTTCGTGATCAAACGAAAGAACAGTCATACGCGGTATTGGTAACGGGATAACATAAGATCCACGAGATGAGACCGTCAGACGGAGGGCAGACGAAGGAAGCGGGATTTAATAGCCGCGGCACCCACTGGTTCATCGTGTTCGGCACGGATCCGCTCGAAGAGCTCTCAATCCCCGACAGGACGCAGATCAAAGAGCACGACATCGTCACCGACGGTGACGTACTCATCGGCGGTCAAAGCACCGTCGAGTTAGGTGTTCGCGGTGGAACGCTCGTCGCCGGCGAACGCGTCAGCATCGATGGCGATATCGAAGCCGACGGCGACTGCCGACTCGATATGTGGTGTGAGATCGACGGGAACGTACTCGTCGGTAGTGACGCGTATCTCGGCGAGCGGGTCCACATCACCGGACAGCTCATCGTTTCGGGCGATTTAGACATCGGCGACGACGTCGAAATTGAGCGGGGATTCGAAGCGAACGGCTGGATCGTCATCAGAAATCCGGTGCCGACGATCGTCTTTTTGTTCGTCTATCTCTCGCATCTGCTCAGAATCGGCGAAAGAGAGGCCGCAGCCGAGGTCGCCGGCGAATTCCTCTCAGAAGACCAAGAGGCGGAACCGGTCGTAATCCCCCGTGGATCACACGTCTCCGACGATAGTTGGCGCGTTTCCACACCGGCGACGATCGGCGACGGCTGTCGTCTTCACGGGAACATTCGTGCCGCCGAAATCGGCGTCGGAGCCGACACGGAAGTGTTCGGAAGCCTCCGTGCAAAGGGCT
>SKKJ01000089.1 GCA_007121575.1 Natronomonas sp. | reverse complement strand
GTCACGCTCGACGCCGACTTCGGGTTCGATCGCTTTCAGCCCGCCCGTCAAGCCGACCCGCTTGCACGGATACATGAGATCGAGATGGGGCACATCGAGATCGAGATCGAAGCTCGACTCGAGAAACGGGACGTCGAACCGCGCCCCGTTGAACGTCACCAAAAGCGGCGCATCGAGCAGTTCACGGACGTTCTCGCGGGTCAGATCATCCCCGTTCACGAGCGTTTCCGTCCGCCCACCGCGATGGGCGCTCACGCAGGTCACATCGTCAGTATCAGCGGACAGTCCGGTGGTCTCGATATCGAAAAAGCACGCCTCCTCGCGGAAGTCCTCGTAGAGCCGCCACTGTTCGCCGCTCGGCAAGGCTCGATCGAAAAACGCCGAATCGCCGTCGGCCAGTCGCGGACGGGCCCGTTCGATGAACGATTCGATTCGGTCCGCGGTCGTCGAACCGCACAGCGTTCGGTCGAACTCCGACCACGTCCGGGCGCCGGCTTCCCACAGTTGCCGTTCGGTGGTTTCTCCGACACCATCGACGGCGATATACGTATGTTCGAGTCGCACGGGTACGTGTGGGAGGGGCAGACTCCTAAATCGCTCGCTCGTATTCTAGCTCACCTGCGACAGTGTCGGCGATGTCCGAGCCACACTCGCGCCCGACGATGTGAAGTGCGAGGTCGAACCCGGAGGTGATTCCTCCGGCAGTGAGAATCCGGCCGTCATCGACGAATCGATCTTCCCGTACGTCAGCGCCCATCTCACGAAGGTCCGCACGCGCGGTACGGTGTGTGACCGCCGGGCGATCTTCGAGGAGACCGGCCGCCGCGAGCAACAGCGATCCGGTACAGACGGAGGCGATTAGTGCGCCGTCCTCGAAACGCTCGCGCAATAGTTCGGGGATCTCACCTCGTTGGTATTCGCGGTTAACGCCCGGTTCATCGGGATTGCTCCAGCCACCGCCGGGAACGAGGATCAAATCAGCGTTATCCGAAACCGTACCGTCCGGCTCAAGCCGAAGGCCGCTTCTCGCCTCGATCAGTTCGGTCGGCTTCAATGTGACCAATCGGGCATCGAGATCTCCGTGTTTGGACGAGAGTCTGAACACTTCGTATGGCCCGATCGCATCGAGTTCGTCGAATCCCTCAAAGAGAAGAATCTCGATTTGCATACGTCGTATAGGCTCTGAAAAGATATAGCTTCGCGGGAGGTACCGCCGAGAGAAAACTCAATCGGGAAGCTGATATTCGAAGAGGCGATCGCCCGTTTCCTCGCAGACGACGGCAACGACGGTGTCGGAGCTACAGCACGATTTGACGGTTTCTTCGGTCATCGTTACACCGCCATCCGCCGTCGGACACGTTTCGAGAAACATTCGGAGACTGTTGAGGATCTGACCTCGCTGTTTCGAGTCGTACTGATCCCACTCATCGAGCCAGGAGCTGAACAGCCCGCCCGCGGCGACGTCGGCGACGAGTGCGGCATACGATGGCCATTGCCCGGCGTTATAAGACGGACCTTCTCCCGGGACACCCGTGCCGAATCGGAGTATATACGCACCGCTATCGCGCTCTTTCAGCGTGAACTCCGAAGGATCGGCTTCGAACCCGAACGCCTCGACAACTGTTTCGGTGTCGACGCCCGTCTCGAGAACGGAGTCGATCTCCTCGGTCCACGCGGATTCGAACGGTTCCGTCAGACACAGATCATCGCGGTCTTCGCACGGTTCGAGCACGTTCGAGTGAAGAAAGTACGTCTCGAGATCATCCGGGGGGTTCGACGGTTCGCCGGCTTCGACGTGTTCTTCGGAACCGGAATCGGCCGTCTCGGAGTCGTTTTCACCGGTTTCGGTTGATCGTGGCGACGAATCGACACCGCTCGCGAGATCGAGCTCGGAGGATTTACCGAACAGCCGAAGCGCGGTTTCGGGGAGGTATCGTTTCGTCAGTTCGGGAGTTCCGGGAACCAGATACCCACGAAGAGCGATCAACGCGACCGAACAACCGACAGCGATAACACCGGCACGTTTCGATCTTTTCGAAACCACGACTCCGAGAATGACGGCGACCGCGAGATTCACGACGGTACACGGAAGACATCGGTTTTCACCAGTGTACTCCGGCTGACGAAGCGTTTCGACGTATTTAGCGATCATTCAGCTACCAATGGGTGCTCGTCAGTGATTTGTGTTCCGGGCATCGAAAACGAATCGAATCGTTCCGCGAATTAGCGAGTGAGTTCGAAAAAGGAGTTATATGGTTCATCCACGGTTCGTTAGCTATGCGAGTTTCCAGCGGCGTCTCGGGACTACACTCACTCATCGGAGGTGGGTTGCCTGCCGGTCGTCTCTATGTGGTGTCCGGCCCGCCGGGAAGCGGGAAAACAACGCTTTCGACGCAGTTTCTCGTCGAGGGTGCTCGACAGGGTGAGTCGTGTTTATTCGTGAGTATGCACGAATCCCGCGCGGACATCATCGAAGATATGTCGGCGTACGAATTCGGGTTCGATCGGGCGATCGAGACAGATCGATTGACGTTCGTCGATGTGTTTTCTTCGGACGGCAAGCGTCTCTTTCGGCCACCGGGAAAACACCGGGATTCCTCGGGACTTATCAACCGACTGACCGGGTTCATCGACGCCAACGATGTCGAACGGGTCGTTCTCGATTCGACGATGTTACTGAAGCATTTTCTATCCGATACCGACAGCAATACGATCCAGTTCCTGACGGCGTTGAAACGAACGGATGCGACGACGCTGCTGATATCGGAGATGACGGATCCATCAGCGTATGCTGATGAACAGTACCTCTCTCACGGGGTTATTTTTCTCCACAATTTCCTCGAAGACAGTGGCATGCAACGCGGGATACAGGTGTTGAAAATGCGCGGTGCGGCGATCGATACCGACATCTATGAGATCTCGTTCGAAGCCGATGGGATAACCGTCGGTACAAAACGAGGGGTGCGATAACATGTACGATCGATACTTCGATGAAGCAAGCGAATACGGCACAAGGGAAACGCTCAAGCGAGCGTACGCGCTCGGCGTTGCATCAGTGTGTGATGAGCCGGACGACACCGCATACGGTCGCCTCACGCAACGATCGGCGGACACCTACGACGAAAGCATCGTCGAACTCGCCTACGAAGAAGGACGGGCGAAGGCCCTCGAACTGGAAGCGACCGAAGAGAGCGGTGAATCGATTTGGGAGCGGCTTATCGAAAGACCGTTCGCTCGGTTCGAATCGGGCGAACACGTTGGTTCCGAGACGACATACCCAGAGTTGCTCTCTGGACCGGATACGACCGGCCCGGCAACCGGTCCACCGGATCGCCTCGAACTACCGTCTTTTCTTCGACGATAACCGCGCAGAGAACCGGATGCTATTTGCACAGAGAATACCGAATGTGGGACATGAAACGCAGAGCGGTTCTCGTTTCGGTCCCCCTTTTCGCCTCCACGGCCGGTTGTATCGGCCTCGAACAGCTCAATAGCGAATCCAGCTCCAGCGACGAACGAATCGACGAACG
>SKKJ01000267.1 GCA_007121575.1 Natronomonas sp. | reverse complement strand
CTCGCGAACGTCGGCGACGCGAAGACGCTCATCATCCACCCGGCTTCGACGACCCATCAACAGCTCACCGACGAGGAGAAACAGGCCAGCGGCGTCACGGATGACCTCATCCGATTGTCCGTCGGCTTAGAGGACACAGACCGCATTATCGAAGACCTCGACCAGGCGATCGAATCGGCGACGAACTGATCTTCTGACGGTACTTTTTGCTTAATCGATACGCGGAGCGAGTACGATATTCACCCGTCGTAAAAGAGGACGACCGCGATGCCGACGAGCGCCGCAACCGGATACGCCGGCCGTTCGATCGCCCGATCGACAAACAGTATCGCCATCGCCGAATCAAACGCGAGCGTCGCACTTTCCTCTCCGAGCACGATCGAGATCACGAGGACCGCCAGCGTGGCGATGGCGACGAGTGCGCCGACGGCGCTCACCGGGTTATCGTTGATCCAGTCGGCGAGCCGATAGATCGGCCAGAACAATATCTCACGGATTCCCATCGCCAGTCCCTACGCTTGATGTCGAAATAAATGTAAGTTTTATTTGATTGATTACGCTTAGTTGCGAAATTGTTTCCTCGAACATCCCGTCTCTTACGCGTTTCTCTCCTGCTAATCCCGCTCGATCGAAATTCGCGTGATCTCCGCGCTTCGCTCGCGTCTATCGCGCCGCATCGGATTTCGATTTCGCTCCCGATCGAGCAGTTCATCCGAAAGCCGCCGCGAGAGCGTTCCGGCGTCGGATTTCAGCCGGGCCGCGATAGTGCCGTCCGGATTGTACACCGCGCTGTGTCCGTGAAACGTCGTCTCGTGTTCGTCACCGACTCGATTGCATGCAAGAACATAGGCCCCGTTTTCGAGAGCACGGGCCGAAAGCAGTCGGTCCCAATCACTGCTCATCGAGACGGACCACGCGGAGATGTTGATCAGCACGTCGATTGCTGCCTTCGCGAAGCTTGCGCTCTGTTCGGGGAAGTTCAGGTCATAACAGATCTGGATGCCGAACGTATAGTTGCTCCCCTCGACGACGAGGAGATCAGTGCCGGGGGTGAACACGGTTTTCTCTTCACCCCACAGTTGACGTTTGTCGTATCGTCCTCGGACGGCCCCGTCCCTATCGATCCACACGGCGCTGTTGTAGATCTCGTCTCCGTTTGCAACGGCCATTCCGAACAGGACGTGTGTGTCTGCGCTGACGGCAGCCCGTCCGATGCGGGTCGTCGTTTCACCTCCGATCGGTTCGGCGTACGCGGGAAGTCGATCGAAGATGTGATATCCCGTTGTCGTGAGCTCGGGAAAGACGACCAGATCGGCATCGGTTCGTCGGACGGTTTCACAGATTCGATCGAGCGTCCCGTCGTCGGGCGGGCCGAGCGCGGGTGCGAACTGGACGAGGCGAACGGTTTCGATCGCCATCTCAGTTCAGATCCTCGGTGACGTCTCGGATCGCTTCTCGCAGTACCGTTCCGATCGTCTCGATCGACTGCTCGCTCGTGATGAACGGCGGACCGACGAGGAGGTGATCGCCGCGCTGTCCATCGACCGAACCACTGCCCGGATAGACGTACACGCCGCGATCGAGACACGCGTCGAAGAGCTTCCGATGTACGTTCAGTTCGCTCGGGAACGGGCGTTTTGTCTCCGTCTCTGCGACCAACTCGATGCCGAGCATCAAACCGAGATTGCGGATCTCGCCAACGTGTGGGTGCTGTTCGAGCGGTTCGACTTCGGCGTACAGTCGGTCCCCGAGGCGTCGAACGTCACTCAGCACGTCTTCGGTGTAGTGGCCGACGATCTCGTTTGCGATCGCCGTCGAAAGTGGGTTCGCACTGTAGGTGTGTCCGTGTTCGAACGAGTGCTCGGTCGATGCGTCGAACGTGTCCGCGATCCGCTCGTGAACGATCGCGGCGGCGATCGGTGCGTATCCGCTAGAGAGCCCCTTTCCCACGGTGAGGATATCCGGCGCGACCGCCGCATGATCGACGGCGAAGTACTCACCCGTCCGTCCGAACCCCGTCATCACCTCGTCGGCGATGAACAGGACGTCGTACTCGTCACAGATCCGCCGCACCTCCCTGTAGTATGCCGGATGCGGATATGCTACCCCGAGCGTCGATCCCGAGACCGGTTCCGCGATGAAAGCGGCGATCGTTTCGGGGCCGTTGCGTTTTATTACCGTTTCGAGCTCTCTTGCGGCGCTTACGGCCTGTTCTTTCGGCGTTCCGCCGTGTTTCCATCGGTACGGATACGCCGCCCCGAGTTTCGGTCCGGATCGGAGCAACGGCGCGTACGCCGCTTTGCGGCTGGGATTGTCGCTGACCGATAACGCGGCGAGTGTCGCCCCGTGGTAGCTCCCATACCGGCTGATAATCGTCTGTTTCTGCCCGTTTCCGCACGCGAGGTGATACGCCCGTGCGAGTTTGATCGCGGTTTCGTTCGCTTCGCTCCCCGACGTAACGAAAAACGAGGCCGTGAGCGGATCCGGTGTCAGCGATCGCACCGTCTCCGCCAACTGTTCTGCGGGCTCGGTCGCGAAATACGAGGTCGAGACGTACGCAACGGACTCTGCCTGTTGTTTCATCCGATCGGCGACGCCGGGTACCGAGTGGCCGAGGTTGACCACGAGCGCTCCCGATGCGGCGTCGATGATTCGCTCGCCGTCCTCCGTTATCAAAAACTCATCGTGCGCGTGCGCTACGTTCGGGTGATTCGGGGCGATTCCCGAACCCCATTTATAAAACGTTGACATCGGTACGATACTGAGGCTGAGACCACGAGCCGATATAAAAACTTGTGCCGAAAATACAGCGTCTCGATCAGAGTACGCCTTCGGCTTCGAGCAGTTCCTGCAGTTCCGCCATCGACGTGACGATCACGTCACAGTGCGGTTCGACCGCCGGCTTTGGTTTGTATCCCACGGCCAGCCCGGCGACTTCGAGCATCGGCAGGTCGTTCGCGCCGTCGCCGATGGCGACCGTTTCGTCCATGTCGACGTCGACTTCCTCGGCGAGCTCCGAGAGCGCGTCGTCTTTCGTTCCCTCGATCAGCGGTCCTTCGGCGTTACCGGTGAGCTTTCCGTTGCGGATCGGCAGCCGGTTCGCGACGATCGTATCGACGCCGACGTCTTCTCTTTCGAGCGCTGCCTCGACGCCGCGATCGAACCCGCCGGTGAGGATCGCGACGTGGTGGCCGGCTTCCGAGAGCGCGGTGATCACGTCGGCGCTGCCGGGACGCAATCGGACACGATCGAAAGCGGCATCCACCTTCGCTTCGCGGAGTCCATCCAGCAGTTCGGCTCGGGCGTAGAGACTCTCGGCGTATGAGATCTCGTCGTTCATCGCCCGTTCGGTTATCTCGTCGATCTCGTCTGCGACCTCGGCTTCCTCGCCGAGTAAGACCGTCATTTCCGAATCCGAGAGCGTCCCGTCGAAGTCGAACGCGATGAGCATACACACTCTGCGTGGTGAGGGCTCACAAAACGTCCGGTTCGGTTCGCTCGATACGAACTCGTCGAATTCGCGTGTTCGTCG
>SKKJ01000021.1 GCA_007121575.1 Natronomonas sp. | reverse complement strand
GTTAGCGTCCGTTGGATTCCGATGCGATCGTACGCCATCCCCGACAGCGGCTGTATGAGAATCCCCAACGCGAAAAAGAGCCCGAAGAGAATGCTCGCTCGAAGCCCCGAGAGCCCTTTGATTTCGATCAAATACGTCGGATAAAAGCCGGTGAACGCCTGCCAGATCGACATCGTGAGGATAAGGACGATCGCGCCGTTAGCGAGGACCGGATCTCGGAACACTTGCTTGAGCGACTCGAGTGCTGAGACCGACTCGTCCGACGATGTCTCTTCGGATTCGCTCGAATCGGTCGGGATGACGAACCAAAGCACTCCCGCGACGAGAAGGAACAGCGGCACCGAAAACGCCAGTCCGAACTCCCACGCGACGACTCCGGCGATGAGCCCCCCGATCGGCGGGATCAGCGCCTGCCCGGCGTCGGACGCGGCCGAGACGACGCCGTTCGCCGTTCCGATCTGCTTCGGGTAAATCCCCGTGAGCACGGTATACCGTGCGACCGCATAAAACGAAAGCGAGAGCCCGAACAGCGCGGTCGCGGTGAACAGCATCACCGTCGAGTTCGCGCCGACGATGATCAAAAGCGTCAGCGCCGAGAGAACGGTGCTTCCGGTCAGGACGATCCGTTCGCCGACCCGATCGCCCAACAGCCCGCCGGGCCACTGGCCGAGTCCGTATAAGACGAAAAGCACCGTCAACAGCAGCCCCGCCGCGGTGAGGCTGAGGCCGTACGCCTCGCGTATCTGCGGTAACAAGACCGGATACACCATCCGAACGCCCATCGAGAGCGCCCATCCCGCTGCGGTCGCGATGAGGATCGTTCCCCGTCCGTCGCTCCAAAGATCCGTAAGCGAGCGCGTGATGGTGTTCACTGGTTCGTACCTGTTGTTCGGATACCGCACCCCGGTATTTAAGATTGTGATTCGGGCGAAACATTCGTGTATCCACGTGCGTTCCGATGTGTTCCATTCAGCTTTTGGATATATTTAATTACTCCTCAAATGATACCACGTGTGTGTCTTTCACTATCACCGATTGGCGCTACACGGTCGGCATCGTGACCGGCGGTCACCTGCTCTCTCATTTCTATCTACTCGCGTTTCCGCCGCTTTTTCCGATGTTACGCGCCGAGTTCGGATTGAGCAACGCCGCACTCGGCGTGTTGATCTCGGTGATCTCGCTCGGACTCCTCTTACAGCTCCCGGTGGGTGGCCTCGTCGATCGATGGGGCGCCAAGCTCGTCTTCGTGGGCGGTGTCGCGCTCACCGCCGCCGGCGTCGGACTCGCCGGGTTCGCCACCTCGTATTACTGGCTCATCGCCGGTGCGGTCATCTCCGGCATCGGACAATCCGCCTTCCACCCGGCCGATTATGCGCTGTTGGACGCGGTGACGAACGAGGATAACAAGGGCAAAAGCTTCGGCGTCCACAGCTTCGGCGCGTACGTCGGATTCGCGATCGCGCCGCTTATTGTCGGCGGCATCGCGTTGTGGGTAGATTGGCGGGTGTCGCTCTTCGCAGTCGGTGCGGGGGGGATTCTGTACGCGCTCGTCTCGTTGGTGACGCTCGATTCGGCGTATCGCCGACAGCTCGATGAGACGCCGCAGGCGGAGAAAGACGACACCACGCTCCGTGAGACGTTCTCGACGCTTTGGAACCCATCGGTGTTTCTGTTATTATCGTTCTTCGTCGTCGCGACGATGGCGAATAAAGGAATCCAGACCTTTACCACCGTCTTCGTTCCCACGGCGTACGATCTCTCAGAATCTATCGGAAACCTCACGCTGACCGGGTTCTTCGCCGGGGCCGCTATCGGCATCCTCGTCGGTGGTGTCTTGGCCGATCGGTTCGATCCTCGACGGATCGTCGTCTCGACGCTGACCGTCTGTGGGCTCTCGCTTCTCGCGCTCACGCTCGGCGTCGTCTCGCCGCACGCCGTCGTCTCCGTCGGCGGCTTCACCGTCGTCGGGTTCTTCATGGGCATCGCGTATCCATCTCGGGACAGACTGGTCAGCCGGTACACGCCATCCGGATCGACCGGCAAAGGCTTCGGTCTCATCTTCACCGGCGCGTCGATCGGCGGACTCGTCAGCCCCGCGCTGCTCGGCGTCGTTATCGATGCGACGACCGTGACCGTCTCGTTCGTTCTGGTCGTCGCGTTCTTTCTGCTCGCCGCGCTCGTCGTATTCGCGCTTCGGTTCCCCGCGGGACGGGCTGGTCGAACACCGGTTCCGAGCGGCGACTAGACCGTATTGATCCCCGTCGTACCTTCCGCACGTTGGACCTGTCTCGGTCGAGCGCAACACAACAATCAAGGTAATCGGTCGCAAACACCGTACCGATATGGCGAAAGAACCACTCGAAGATATCACGGTAATCGATTTCACGCAGGTTCGCGCGGGTCCGTGGTCGACGCAGATCCTCGGCAAACTCGGTGCCGAGGTAATCAAGATCGAACGGCCCGGAATCGGCGCTCGTGAGCGACAGGACGAACCGAAACAGGCCGGATACAGCGCGACGCATCTCTCCAGAAACCGGGACAAAAAGAGCGTCGCCATCGACCTGAAAACTGATCGCGGCCGCGAGATCGCTCACGATCTCACGCGCGATGCGGACGTCGTCGTCGAGAACTTCTCACCGGGGGCGATGGATCGGCTCGGATTGGGATACGAAACCCTCTCGGAGGACAACCCCGGTCTCATCTACGCCTCGATAAAGGGTTACGGCGAGAAAGGACCCGACGCGCACAAAAAGGGCGTCGATCTCATCATGCAGGCGGAAGGCGGGATCATGAGCGTGACGGGGCCCGAAGGCGGCCCGCCGGTGAAAGTCGGGCAGGCGATCGGCGATATCGGCGCCGGTCTCTACAACGTCATCGGCATTCTTTCGGCGCTCCACATGCGCGAGCAAACCGGCGAGGGACAGAAGTTCTCGACCAGTCTGTTCGGGTCGATCATCTCGTTCCTCGAGGAGTATATCCCACGCTATGAGATGACCGGCGAGAACCCCACGCCCTACGGCCGCCGCCACCAGACGACGGTCCCCTACGAGGTCGCCGAAACCAAAGACGGGTACGTCGCCTTCTACCCCGCCGGCGGCGAGGACGATTGGGAGCGATTCGCGACCGAGTTCATCGGCAGCGAGAAACTGCTCGAGTACCAGTCGCGCGAGGAGCGGATGAAGAACTACATGGCGATCGCCGCGGAGATCCATCCGGTCTTGAAAGAGAAGACGACCGACGAGTGGATGGATATCTTCGACGACCTCAACTGGCCGAACGGCCCGCTCAACGAGGTCAGCGATGTCATCGAGCATCCGCAAGCGCAAGCGCTCGATTACGTCGAGCGGACCGAACACGAAGAGGCCGGCGAGATCACGCTTCACGGCCACCCGCTTCACTTCTCCGCGTTCGAACCGCGGTTCGAACACGGCGCTCCGAAGCTCGGCGAACACACCGACGAAGTGCTCGAATCATACCTCGGCATCGACAGCACCGAAACCGACGCGCTTCGCGAGGACGGGGTTCTCGAATAAGGAT
>SKKJ01000030.1 GCA_007121575.1 Natronomonas sp. | reverse complement strand
AAGCGGAAACACAGCTCCAAGAGTCACAGACGGCGCTCGATACCCTCGATGAAATGGAGGGTGAAGCCAAGATGTATCGCGAGGTCGGCGAACTGCTCATCGAGACGGAGTACGACGAGGCCTACGAGACGCTCAGCGAGAAAGTCGACAGTCTCGAAATCCGCGTCGAAACGCTGAAAAAGCAGGAAGAGCGCGTTCAAACCCAATTCGAGAGCCTCCAAGAGGAACTCCAGCAGATGCTGCAAGGCGGCGCGGGCGGCGGCCCGATGGGTCCAGGCGGTCCGAGCGCGGGCGGCGACTAGCTCGTTATCAAAGCGCGTGAATTTACGTCTCATACACACCCTTCCATAGCACGATGTCTTCAGACACGCACGACGAACCGAGCGATGAAGCGATCGTCGAAGCCGCTTCCGACGCCGCCGAAGGGGTCATTCTCTCACGATATAAGCAGTCCGACGTCACCGATTTGGACGTGACCGTCCGGTTCGAATCCGGAACGCTCGAGATCGATGTGTATCTCAACGCACCCGATGAACCGGATCCAGACGCGGTCGCCCGCGAAGCGATTGAGGCGGCCGAGGCGGCCGTCGACGAACTGTTCGAGAACGCCTAACGATTAGGACGAACTGTCTACGCGTAGCGACGGCGGACAAACCGTCTACCCCGTGAGCAAAAAGAGTAAGACGCTCGCGGTGACGGCGGCAACGACGACCGTTAGAAGCAAAACACCGCCGATCTGGACCATCGCATTCGCCGTCGCGGCGAGTGACTCGGTTCGGTCGGTCCCGAACACGGTCACCTCGACCCGTTCTGTCGCCATGCCCGCTTCGATCGGTTCCAAATCACCCTCGGCCCTTCCTACGAGCGCGACGATCAGTTCCACGAGTCGATCGGTCTCGATCGAATCGCCAACTTGATTCGCCGCCGTTATCGTGTTGACGACGTGCGTATCGGTCGTCATGACTTCGGCTTCATCCGCATCGATCGCATCGATGATCTCCTCTCTGAGCCCACAGTCCATGTTGTTCCCATCGACCAGCACGTAGACGGTTCGCTGTCCAGCGACTTCGAAGACGGCGACACGAACGCCGAGCGGTCCGATTCCGTCTTTCGGCGTCCAATCCGTTCTGTCAGCGGCAACGCCTACCGAAAGGGGCGAACGATCGGCGCTTCTCAGACACACACCGAGTCGACCGGCGGCTTCCATCAGATCGAACGAGCGACGCGATCCCGGCCCGATCCGGCCGGGTCTATCGCCGTTTAATCCGTCGTTACAGTTGTGCGCGTCCGCAAGCATGATCTCATCGAGTCCGCCGGCACGGGCCTCAGCGCTGACCGACAGTCCGACTGAAAAGTCGATATCGTCGGCCGGTTCGGGAGCATGCGTTGCCACCAACAACGCGTCATCGCCGATCGCCTGTCCGAGAATCGTCGAACCGCCCACTCGGTTTCGATCGCTTCGGGTCGCACGGCGACTGTATTCGACTCGGTTGTGAGCACGTGTCGCCGCGTCGATGAGCGTCTCGACCTCACGCTCGGTGACCAGATTGAAGTCATGGCCCGCAGCCGCATGCGGGACGAATGCGAGTCCGTCGCTCGTCGCCGCAATCCGTTCCGGAAGGTTTCCACCGCCGATGTCACCCATCGGTCCGGGATGGACGGTCGGAAGCACGAACCGCGCCTTTTCGGTTCCGTCCAGACGGCGAATTCCGAGAACAGTCACGGGAACGATCGCGGGTTCACCGATCTTTTCAAAGAACGTTTCGAGCTCGTCCGAACCTGCAGCCGTGTGCCCGATGAATCCCCGAACGAAATCGAGTACGGATACGCCGAGACTTCGTTTCCACGGGCGATCAACCGCGCGGAGAAATACCCATACTGCAACGGCATACACGAGACAAAGGAGTCCCAGAAGAACGAACTCATCGGGTTGAACGACCAGCATATCGCTTCGGGTCGCATCGATCGCAAACGACGGCTCGCCCGCGGAGAGATACCCGACGGTCTCACCGTATATGATGCCGAGCACCGCCGCCGCGACGGTCTGGATGCTCGCCGAAACGGTCGCGATCGGGAGCGATCGTCTGGAGACGGCCATGATGACAAACAGTCGAAGCGCAAATATCGATGCGAGCGCGAGGACGAGCGCGTCTGAAACCAGTGCTTGTGTAGTTCCCGATATCGCGACGACGACTGCTGCAGCGACGAGAAAGACGACGACAACGATCTCACACACGAACGCGAGCAGTGCCGATCGGTTATACGTGAACTGTCCGCCACACAATCGATCGATCGGTGGAGTGAGAAACGCCGCAACAACGGCTGGGAGGCCGACGTACACCATCCCGCGGTACGCATCGTCGAGGAAGAACTGTGAATCGAACGCGGCAACCCCAACGATCGCGGCGACGAGCAATGTCGAAAAGAGACTCGCTGACCAATCGGGCGCGCGGAAGACGAACCGAGACAACGACGCCAACTCGGCCTGTGCCTTCGTCATTATACGAATCCAGTTCTCTGTCGGGTTAAAGAACCCGAGGTTCCGCTCACGACCGTGCTCTTCTCTATCCCTTTTAATCGCTCGTTCGCGGGTGACGGGACAGGTCGGTGGACTTAGTACGAAGGCGATGAAAGGACACCGGTATGAACGTTGCAGACGCGATGACACCGCGGTCGGAAGTGATTACCGTCGAGGTTCCCGGTACGCGAGATGACGTTCTCGAATATCTACAAGAATGGGGATTCTCCTCGGTTCCGGTCATCAAAGAAACCGACGATGGCGAACAGTTCCGAGGGCTCGTCACCCGTGAATCGCTCATCGAACACCCCGATGAGGACCAGCTCGCGCTCTTGGTTCGCGAAGTGCCGACCATTGCGCCTTCGGCGACGTTGACCGAACTTGCGGAACTGATACTTGAATCCGGCGAACGGCGCGTTCCGGTCGTCGAGGAGGAGGCACTCGTTGGCATCGTGACGGTCACCGATATCGTCCGAGCCATCGCCGAAGGCGAACGCGACGGTGACGCCGAAGTCGGCGGTCTGGCAACCCGCGTGGTGAATACGGTGTATCAGGGGACGCCACTGCCGGTTGCAGAACGCGAACTATCGTATGCGGACGTTCCGTATGCGATCGTGTTGGACGATGACGGGCGACATGCTGGGATGCTCACCGAAGTCGATATCATCGAAGTCGCTCGCGTGGTACAAGGTGAGTCGAACCCCGGTGACGCGGTCGCGAACCAAGATAACGAGTGGATGTGGGAGGGAATCAAAGCCGTCAGCAGCCGAACGATCCCGACACTCAACGTCGAAATTCCCTCTGCCCCGGTTTCGGAGTTCATGACCGAGGACCTGATAACCGTCCCTAAACGTCGAACCGCGCGCGAGGCCGCACAGCTCATGATATCGAACGATATCGAACAGATACCACTGCTCTCCGGAGACGAACTCGTTGGAATCGTCCGCGATGTCGATCTGCTGGAGGCGCTGGTATGAGTGAGACGCGAGCGCTCGCCGAACTCGCCAAACGTCGCGGCTTTT
>SKKJ01000121.1 GCA_007121575.1 Natronomonas sp. | reverse complement strand
GGGGAGGCGGTGAAGCCGCCGGAGGCCAATCGAGCGGCGGTGACTCCCTCGCGAGCCGCCGCGCCGACGTGCATCGGCTTGGTCATCGTCCCGAAGTTGCTCTTCAGCCCCGCGGCTCTCGATGCGGCGATACTCAGCGCGTTTCGCGTCGCTTCGAAGCCGAGATCAAGCGTTTTCGCGGCGGCCGCAGCCGCGCCGAACGTGCCGAGCGTCGCCGTCGAGTGCCAGCCTTTCCCGTAGTGTGAGGGATTGATCGCGGCCGAGAGGTAACACTGCGTTTCGAAT
Organism: Natronomonas sp.; assembly: GCA_007121575.1. Classification (GTDB taxonomy): domain Archaea; phylum Halobacteriota; class Halobacteria; order Halobacteriales; family Haloarculaceae; genus Natronomonas. The sequence goes on along the minus strand of SKKJ01000121.1, from coordinate 3,280 downwards.
CCCGCGACATATGCTTCGATCGCTTTCTCGCCGTCGATCGGCTCGCCGTCCGCCAGCGCGAGGACGGCTGGAATCATCGTTACGCTCGGATGGCCCGACATCCCCCACGTGACGTCGTCGTAATCCTGTGCGTGACCTGCGGTGCCGTGAACGAAGGCAGATTCGGTCGTCGTCGTTTTGTGATCCGTTCCCCACAGCGGTGATTCGCCCGGTTCGGCGAGCGTTTCGATCGCCGTCTCCGTCGACACTTCGTCCATCCCGGAGATGATCACGCCGCACGTATCGACGAACGCACGTTCCGTTCCTCTGATATCTTCGGCCGCGAGATCGTCGTACGACAGCGCGGAAACGAACTTCGCCAGTCGGTCTGCCGGTCGGTCCTCGGTTTCGCTTCCGTCGAGTTGTGTTTCGCTATCAGCACCCATGATATCTGTTGATACTGTTCCCAGTTATATATCCGTTCGCCCGACGCCGTTGAACTTCCGTTCTCAACCTATTCTTTCCGTTCTCAACTCACGCTTTGATTGCGATGGTTTGGAGGTAGTCGTTCTCGACAATCGCGGTCCCATCCGTCGCGCGATTGTATCGACGCATGACCGCCTCGAGGTCGTCCAAGAGGTTCTCTTGGTCTGAAGGTTCGATCGTCTCAAGCGCTCGGACCGTCGGACCGAAGTACGTGCTAAATACGTCCACGGCGTGGGCAGTCGATCGATAGTACTGGAGTGCAGTCCGCCGTTCGCTCTCCATTGAGCGAGTACCAGTACCGAGCAACTCGGTGAGTCCCTCGTCTGTACCCCATCGAAGGGGCGACCGGACACCGGGTGGTGGTGGGACGCACCGGGCATGCGCGGCGAACCAGTCACCGCTCCATCCTTCCGGAATCGGGCCCGCCAGACCGATTGTACCGCCGGGTTTACACACTCGAATCAACTCGCGTGCCGCCCGCGCTTGATCGGGCGCGAACTGCACGCCGTACACCGAGAGGATCACATCGAAACTGTCATCGGGAAACGGCATGTCTTGCGCGTCGCCGACGCAGAAGTCGATTGACTGTCCGTTGGCCCGTGCGCGCGTCTCGGCGCGTTCGATCAGTTCGGGCACGTAGTCGAGACCCGTGACCTCACAGTAGCGCCGCTCCGCGACCAGTGCCGCCGTCCCGCTTCCACAGGCCACATCCAACACCCGCTGTCCGGCATGCGGATCAACCGCTTCGCAGAGCGCCTCGGCCATGACCACGTTCTGTCTGGCGATCTCGTTGAAATCGCCGGTCGCCCACGTCTCTTTTTGACGCTCTGTCACGCTCACGTAGTCCGGGTCACTCATGGTCTTGTGTTCTCCTTTACGAGCGGTTTCGATCGCCGCCAGTGATACACCTCCTCGTTCCCGCGATTCGTCCCGCACGATCAAGCGTCACTTGGGAAGATGTTCTGTGCTATACGGTACCTATCAACATAACGTTGTCGGATCGTCGATCCGTCGTTTAGATCGTCGGATTCATCTCCGCGCTACAACGGGGCTTTCTCCTTGATCTCCCATACCGTCGGCACAACGGCGGTGTTACTCTGTCCACCTGATCTCGTACTCGAGTTCGTACCGTTGTTCTCCGGTCTCTGAATCCGTGAGCCGTTCGAGTTCGACTTCGAACAGAGGGCTCTCCGGAACCGCCACGGTCCGTTCTTCCGCGTTGCTCACCAACGTGACATCACCCGATTCGATCTGGTTTGCGGCATCGCGTAACGCTTCAGCGATCTCCGCTCTCGTACGCTCTTTCTCGGTTTTGAATAGCTCTTCTTCGGGCATCGGCTCTTGGTACGGTTTCGATGCGCATAATGGTCAAGTACGGTTCTCAGAATGGAGGAACGATATTCGACGTACATACGCATCGATTTCGTGTGGCCACCAGAACATACACACGATATGATATACGATTGATATGAATTTAACTGAATTTCGGCGCTACGTCCCCTTCCTCAAGGAGCGAACGGCGCAAGCCGTGAGCGAGTAGGGTAGGGTCGTTCACGCGGACAATTCATCCCGACTGTGAGCGTCTGTCTGATCAATCTCGACAGCGTCTCACTACAACGATTTTCCGAAAATGAACACTTATTATAACGCCTGTAAAACGGTCACGCCATGATCGAATCGAAGGGGATCGGGGATTTCGGCTGTCGGGTTCGCCCGTCCGCTGTGGGCGTTTCGAGTTTTTCGACTGTGGACGCTTCGATGAATACGTGTCCGGAAAACGGACGGCTATCGCTGTGATGACGAACGGGTGTCCGAACTCGGCTGAGAGCGTTCGCTGTGGAGGTGCTCGTTGCCGCCGATGACTTCGGATAACACGGCTCGATCCTATCGGGCAGCCACCGAGCCGTTTCGGGCGCTCTGGAGCGACGGTCGGGGGACGATTCTCATGGTCGTCTCGATCGGCTGGTTGGTGAGCATCGGCGTTCGACTCGTCTATCCCGCGCTGTTGCCGTCGTTCCGCGCGGATCTCGATCTCGATCTCACGACGGCGGGACTGATCGTCACCGCCCTTTGGGCGTGTTATGCGCTGATGCAGTTTCCCGGCGGGTTGCTCGCGGACCGTTTCGGCGAACGAGCGGTACTCGCATCGAGCACCGCGCTCACCGGCGTCGGCCTCGGCGTCGTCGTCTTCTCCACCGGGCCGATCTCGTTTTTCGCCGGGACGATCGTCACCGGTTTCGGTTCCGGGATGTACGCGACGACCAGATCGACCGTCCTCTCGGACATCTACCCCGAACGATCCGGAACGGCATTGGGATTCATCCAAGCGTTCGGAAACGTCGGCACGACCGTCCTCCCGCCGATTGCTGGCTTTTTAACCGTGCTCGTCAGCTGGCGACTCGGTCTCGGGTTTTTGCTGCCGATAGCCTTCGGCGCCGCGGTGGCGCTTTGGTTCGTCGTACCCGTTCGAACCTCGACCGAACACAGCGCCGTTGACACGCTTTCTCGGGAGACGCTCGGCACGCTCAAAGACGGGCTCAGCGACCGGAGCGTGCTGCTCGTGACGGTGAGTATGTTGTTGGCCTCGGTCGTCTATCAGTCGTTCACCGGCTTTTACCCGACCTATCTGGTCCTTGAAAAGGGCGTCAGTAGCGAGATTTCAGGGGTGTTATACGGCACGTTCTTCGCGTTAGGAATCGTCTTACAGCTTCTCTCGGGGCCGAGCGGTGATCTGATCGGCATGCGCTGGACGCTCTCGGTTTCGCTCGCGGTCTCGACCGCCGGACTCGTCTTGCTGCCCTTCGTCGATCGGCTC
>SKKJ01000164.1 GCA_007121575.1 Natronomonas sp. | reverse complement strand
GATCGCTTCGTCGACCAACTCGACGGCCATCCGATTGAGACTCTCCATACGAAACACTCGGGCGGATTGCGGTAAAAGGTTCGTGGCTCAAAGACGCCGATACCGGCTCGGACTCACTCGGAGAGCAGCCGTGCTTCGAGGACGGCGACATCGTCCGTTACCTGTTCGGCCCCGATCTCGACGCGATCGCCAATCGAGACGTGGTCCGGATCCACGCCAACGATGTTCGTGACGACCCGCGGTCCCTCGTCGAGTTCGATCACCGCCAAGCATATCGGAACCTTCGCATCGAAGACACTGGGAACGTTCGGACGATGAACAATGCCGTACGTATAAACCGTTCCCGTTCCCTCGGTTTCTTCGTACGTCAACGTCGAACTGCAGATCGGACATGCGGGTCGTGGGGGATAGTTGTATTCGCCACAGGAGTCACATCGCTGAATCAAGAACGTATCCGCTTTCAGACCGTCCCAAAACTCTCGGTTTATCGGATTGACAATCGGCGTTGGGAAGTTCGACATCTCAGTTCACCTCCGTGTTGGACATGACCGCAACACTTCCGGAGAGCCCACCGCCGTACCCGACCATCCCGAACCCGGTCGCGAGGACGGTCTCGCAGTCTGGAACCTGTCTCTCGCCGCCGTTTCCTCTGAGCTGTCGAATCGCTTCGATCGGCGCGAGGATTCCCCCTGCTGCGCCGGCTTGACCCATCGAGAGCTGTCCGCCGCCTGTGTTGAGCGGTAATTCACCAGTGATCGAGAGATCCGTCTCTTCGATGTACGTACCGCCCTCACCCTTCGCACAAAAGCCGAGATCTTCCAACTGCAGCGCGACCATGATCGGGTAATCGTCGTATAACTGTACAGCGTCGATATCGTCTCGGTCGAGGTCGTTGTCATCGAAGATGTGTTTACAGTTTCGCAACGACGTCGAGAGCTCGAACGGCTTCGTCGGGTCCGGATCGTGGTGTTCGCAACCGGCCGTGAGATAGACCTTTTCCGCGCCAGTCTCGTCGGCTTTCTCCTCGGTCGTGAGGACGATCGCACCGCCCGCGCCACACGGAAGCACACAATCGTAGAGGTGAATCGGCTTGACGATCGGACGAGCGTCGAGATACTCCTCCGTTGTGAGTGGCGAGTCAAAGATCGCCCGCGGGTTTTTCAGCGCATGCGCTCGCTGCGTTACCGCGACCGAGCTGAGCTGTTTGCGGGTCGTCCCGTATTCGTGCATATGGCGTCGTTGAATCAGCGCAAACAGCCCGTTCGCGCCGCCGAAGCCGTACGGAGCCATATTGTTTCTGATGCCGGTATTGAAATCGTCGACGAGATCCATGTGGCTATCCGGCGTGAACGAATCGGCAGCGACGATCAAGATCGTATCGACGGAATCGTTGTGCTCGATGACCTCACAGCCGCGTACGATCGCCGAAACGGATGACGCACCGCCCTGTGCTCCTTCAGAAAACCACGTACCGTCGATCCCGAACTGTTGCCCGATCGTGACGACGTTTTCTAACCCCAACATGAACGAAGCGCTGGCGAACCCATCGATATCGTCGATCGAAAGTCCACTATCGTCGAGCGCGGCCCGAATGGCATCGCTCATATATTCGAGCGGGTGTTTTTGGTCGGTTTTGTCGTACGCAGATTCACCGTATCCAGCGATAACTGGCGTAACCATGTACGGTAACCGACCCACGAATTCCATATATAGCTATGGAATGTGGAACCGATTGGCACAGAGAGCGCCGCTGATGCGCGGACACTATCGAAAGCTTCGCAACGCCTATGCGAAGCGGTACGAAACGGTGCAACATGTACGCCCGTGACATAATGACCCGTGATGTCGAGACCGTTTCGCCGGACGACGACGTGGGTGAAGTGCTCGGCCGACTCGCACAGGCCGATTTCAACGGATTTCCGGTCACCGAAGACGGCATCGTCGTCGGAATCGTCACGCAGGGTGACCTCGTAGATCTGTTTCAGACCTCCGATCGGACGCTGTGGATCCCGATCGGATTCCCGCCGTTTTTAGAGTCGTTGACCTACGCGGTCGATCTGTCGTGGGACGAACTCGATTTGGGGATCGATCTCGCTCGAAACGTCGGTCGGCCCATCCGCGACGTCATGACGAAAGACGTCGTGACCGTCGGCCCGAAAGCAGAACTTGAGGAGATACTGTCGCTGTTGGCAGACAGCGATCGCGATATCAACCGGTTACCGGTGGTCGATGAAGCCGGCGCATTGCTCGGGATTATCGCCCGCCAAGATCTGCTCAGGGCGCTCAAAGACGAGCGCGAACTTAGCCGATAGATTCGTTCACCGAGCGTATGTCGAAAGCTTGAGAGTGTTCTCGCTCGCAGATCCGACCGTGCGCTATCGCAACCTTCTGCTGTTTCTGTTGCTCGCGGCGATCTGGGGCTCGGCGTTCATGGCGATAAACGCCGGGTTAGCGTACTTTCCGCCCGTCCTGTTCGCCGCGCTTCGATACGACATCGCCGGCGTGATCATGTTGGCCTACGCCGCGTACGTCGTCGACGACCCGATTCCGCGGGGGCGGGGCGAGTGGACGCTCGTCGCCATCGGCGCAACCCTGCTCATCGCCGCCTACCACGCGTTCCTCTTCGTCGGCGAGAGCGACCCGGCGGTGACGAGCGCGATCGCCGCCGTCATCGTGAGCCTCTCGCCCGTCCTGACCTCGGTGTTCGCCCGGGCGTTCCTGCCATCCGAGCGATTGACGGTGCTCGGCGTCCTGGGCCTGCTGATCGGGCTCGCGGGCGCGGTGGTGTTGGCGGCGCCGGACCCCTCGAACCTGCTCGGGGAGGGGACGTTCGCGAAGTTCCTCGTCCTCCTCGCGGCCGCGTCCTTCGCGCTCGGGTCCGTCCTCACCCGCGTAGTCGACGCGGAGATGCCGATCGAGACGATGGAGGCGTGGTCGATGGTGTTCGGGGCGCTGATCATGCACGTCGTCGCGGTCGGGCTCGGCGAGTCGATGGCCGACATCGCGTGGACGACGGAGGCCGTCCTCTCGCTCCTCTATCTGGCCATCGCTGCAAGCGCGGTCGGCTTCCTCATCTACTTCGACCTCCTCGAACGGCTCGGCCCGATCGAGATCAATTTGGTCTCGTACGTCGCGCCCGTCTTCGCGGCCGCCTCCGGTTGGCTCTTCCTCAGCGAGGGACTCACGGCGACAACCGTGGTCGGGTTCTGTCTCATCTGTGCCGGATTCGCGCTCGTCAAGCGGACGGCGATACGGGAGGAGTTCCGGCGGCGGGGAGCGGCGCCGTAGAATGCACAAAGCGACGGCAGCGAACGGTCCCGGGAGCCTTACAACGGTGGGGACCGGATCCCCTCCCGTGTCGAACCGACCGATCATCGTCGGCCTGGCGGCGACGTTCGTCGGACTGACGGTGTTCCTCATCGTTGCGGGGGTCCTCGTCAGTCCCGTGCTGGTAGCCGTCGCGGTCCCCTTCGGCGTGGCCGCGTTCCTCCTGTGGTCGCACGCGAGCGGACGGCTCTACGACCGGGCCGGGCCCGGAAAGGGGCATGTTACCCGGGTGGAGGGACCGG
>SKKJ01000149.1 GCA_007121575.1 Natronomonas sp. | reverse complement strand
GTGGGCCGTGTTCGACCGAAGCCTCTCGTGGGATGTATATCTCGTTCTCTTCGAGGAAGGCGCTGTCGTCGCGTGGATGAGTGATGCCGAATTCGAAGCCGAAGAATCCCACCATTTCCCCTCGAAAGCACAGGCTGTCAAGTTCGGACAGTTTTCATTCGGTGTCGTCTTCCGATTCGGCCCCGACTGGGTCGAGCGGGAGCGATGGGCGCTCGATTCGACCGCGCCGGCACTTATCCAGTTAGGCGATGGGCGACTTCTCACGCCCGAAACCGAGTCCGCGTTCTACGAAAACGCCTATGCGATCCCTGACGAGTTTCGATTGGCTGTTGATACCGGTGCAGCACCGTATTATGGGCTGCTCGAGGCCGGATTGTCGGTCGATTCGGGATCGGACTAGTTCATTCACCCTTCGACGACGAATTCGACCATATTGATGATGTAATGGGCGATGATAACGACGAGGAGGCTTCCTGTCTGGATGAACACTGCCGCCAGGACGAGGCCTAATACGCCGGTTACGGCGATGCCGATCCATCCTTGAGCGCCGTGTCCCGCCGCGAAGGCGACCGAGGACAACACGGCGAGTACCCACGGCGAGATTTCGAATCCGACAGCGAACGCCCCGATCAATATCCCCCGAAACAACAGCTCTTCGAACCCTGCGACGATCGGTAACACGCCGAACAATAACACGACCCACCCTCGCGGTGATTCCGGCGTGAGCAGTTCTCGAAGCGTACTGCTTGGATCTGCGTCGAACGCACTGGCGATTCGACCGACGAGGACGTTTACTGTCGCGATCGCGATACCGACTCCGAGACCGGTGATCAGTTCGATTTCGATCGGTGGTGTGCCAGCTCCAGTGCCGAGTGCAGCCCATGGCACGCCGGCAAGCACAATCCCTGCGAGTAACACAGCCGCGAACAACCCCTGCGAAAGCGCGACGTTCGCATACAGCGCGCTTTCGGAGATCTGCGGCGTTGATCGAGGTGACGTTCGTACCGTCGACGGAGACGACGTTCCGACGACGTCGAGATGATCCGTGCCGTCCGGGACGTTTCCGGTTTCGTACTCGTGATGCGGCGTTGCGAGCTCATCGAGCAATCGTGCGGAGGCACGGGTTGAGAGCAATAACACCACCAGCAAAAGAAGGGTGAGCGCTGCGAAGCCGACCCACCGAGTCACGCGTTATTGCGGGCTCGGACTGCTCGGTCCGACGTCGGGTTTCTCGAGCGCCGATCCGGTAATACTCTTTAACCGATCGATGAGCGAATCCTTCTCGGGTTCTCCTGCGAGTGCGACATCGAGCACTTCGGAGATGTGCGACACCGGGATGATCTCGATTTGCTCTTTGTACTCGTCTTCGATCATCACGTCCTGCTCGTTGGCTTTCGGAATGATGACCGTACCGAGTCCCGCTTTCGCGGCGGCCTCGATCTTGTGAGTCACCCCGCCGACCGGCAACACGTCACCGCGGACTGAAAGCGATCCCGTCATCGCGAGATCCTGTCGAACGGGTACGTTCTCGATGGCGGAGATAACGGCTGTTGCGACCGTGATCGATGCCGAATCGCCGTCGACACCGCCTTCGCCGGCTTGGACGAACTGTATGTGGACGTCCTTTTTCGAGATGTCCTCATCGGAGAACTTCTTGATGATCGCCGAGACGTTCTGGACGGCTTCCATTGCCATCTCTTTCAGTTGTCCCGTCGCGATGACTTCGCCGGGACCTTGGCTCGGCGTGACTTCTGCCATAACCGGGAGGACGATCCCCGAATCTTCACCCATGACCGCGAGTCCGTTGACGCGACCGACCACGTCACCTTTGTTGACCGTGAGTTCGTAGTCTTTGCGGCGTTCGATGTAATCGTCAGCGAGTTGTTGTTCGATCGATCGTGAGCGCGCTTTCGCCCGAAGCACGTCATCTCGGGTGGTGTACTCGCGGTTCTCCGCGCGGGCGATGTCGCCCGAAACACGAACGAGTCCGCCGAGATTCCGGAATTTCAGCGTGAGGTGGCCTTTTCGGCCCGCACGTCGACGGGCTTCGAGGATGATCTCCTCGATCGCATCGTCGGTAAACGACGGCAGTCTACCGTCGTTTTGGACCTCCTGAGAGACGAAACGGGCGTACTTTCGACGCATCTCGGGTGTGTCCTCGATGGTGTCGTCCATGTAGACTTCGTAGCCGTATCCCTTGATACGGGAGCGAAGCGCCGGGTGCATGTTCTCCATGGCGTCGAGGTTCCCCGCGGCGACCATGATGAAGTCGGTCGGAACGGGTTCGGTCTGGACCATCGCCCCAGAGGAGCGTTCGCTTTGGCCGGTGATCGCGAACTCTCCCTCTTGGATCGCCGTCATTAGCTTCTGCTGTGAACGGATATCGAGGGTGTTGATCTCGTCGACGAACAGGTCACCTTTGTTCGCTTTGTGGATCGCGCCAGCTTCGACCCGGTCGTGGCTCGGCGTCTCCATGCCACCGGACTGGAACGGGTCGTGGCGAACGTCGCCGAGCAGCGCGCCGGCGTGTGCGCCCGTTGCGTCCTCGAACGGGGCGACCTGTTGGTCTGCGTTGTTGACGAGCAGGTTCGGCACCATCGCGTCGGAGCCGCGGCTCATGTACTTGAACGCGAGATAGATGATACCCGCGGCGATGATCCCGAGCAAGAGTTGCTGAGCGATGAGGATCGCGTAGCCGAAGACGACGGCGATGATGATCCACATCAGGAAGCTCCGCATCTGGTTTCGCTTGCGGGCTTCCTCCTTGTGGGCGTCGACGATCTGTTCGCCTTTCCCGGCAGGTACCGTCCGAACTTTCGGCTCGTTGCCGTCGTCGGGGTTGTGATAGACGAGGACGTCTTGCAGCTCTTCTCTCGGGAGGAGCTGGCTCATCGCCTTCGCAAGCATCGATTTCCCCGTTCCGGGCGAACCGATCATCATCACGTGACGGCGCTGTTTCGCCGCCTTCAGAATGATGTCTCGGGCGTGATCCTGCCCGATAACTTGATCCACAAGTCGATCGGGAACCTTGATATCGGCGCTCGATTCGATCTGCAGGCCTCCGAGGAGACCGTCTTCTTCGTCTTCGTCGATTTCGATTTCGCTATCGACGTGAACTTCGCTACCGAGATCGGAGCCATCGAGAAGCTCTTCATCCTCATCGAGCCGTTCGTTCGCCCCGCGCGGTTCGGGTTCGGGATAGGGATCGATCGGCTCATCTGGTCGAGGTTCTTCCGATAGCGGTTCGCTATCGTTGTCTCCTCCGGATTCTCCGGTCCCGCTTTCACGGTCGTTTTCGTCCGGTCTCGGCTCGGATTCGTCAGATTCGACCGACGGCTCTTCGTCTCCTTCTCGACGCTCGTCGGCGGGTGTGGCCTCTTTCGCGTCTTTTTCGTTACTCATAGAAACGTTGCTGTTAGCGATAAAAACGGGTCGTCAATTGATATACTTTCTCCCCTTCGGACACGGCTCTGATCGGGGAAAACCGCATGAAAGAAACCGTTTATCACGATTTATTTTCGATCCTCACGCGGAGCCGTCGGGTTTATCAAAACTCCACTCGCACCCTCGTCTATGACGCGGGGGTTCTATATCGGACGGTTCCAGCCGTACCATCAAGGCCATCACGCGATGGTCGAGCAGATACGCGAAGAGATCGATGAACTCGTCGTCGGAATCGGCAGCGCGGACCAATCGCATACCGTCCGGAACCCGTTTACCGCCGGTGAGCGAATCATGATGATCACGAAAGCACTCGCAGAGTTCGATATGACGACGTACGCCGTCCCGATCGAGGATCTCAATCGAAACTCCGTGTGGGTGAGCCACGTCCAATCGATGAGTCCGCGTTTCGAAGTCGCCTACTCGAATAACCCGCTCGTCGTTCGGCTCTTCGAGGAAGCCGACATCGAGGTTCGGCAATCGCCGATGTATCACCGCGATGAGTTCGAGGGGACGGAAGTCCGCGAACGAATGGCAGCGGGCGGCGACTGGGAATCGATCGTGCCGGATTCGGTCGTCGAGGTCATCGACGAAATCGAGGGTGTCGAGCGGATTCAACGAATCACCGCGACGGACGCGAACGGCGCCGACGGAGACGGGGACCCAGCCGACGGATAACGGACGATGATCACGCTCGCATCCGACTTCGGTACGCCATATCCCGCTGCGATGAAAGGGGTGCTTCTCAGCCGCAGTGACGCCCGACTCGTCGATATCGGCCACGAGTTCCCGCGTCAAAACGTCACCGCGACGGCGTTTTGGCTAACGCAGGTTCTTCCGGAGTTTCCGCCAGCGGTCCATCTCGTCGTCGTCGATCCCGGTGTCGGCACCGATCGCGCGGCGCTCGCCGTTCGAGCGGGCGAGCACGTCCTTGTCGGCCCCGATAACGGTGTGTTGTGTCCGCCGGCGCGTGCACTCGCTGCGAGCAGTGATGCGGATACAGACATCGAAACGTACGAAATCGCCGTCGACGATCCCCGAAGTTCGACGTTTCACGGTCGAGACGTCTTTGCGCCCGCAGCAGCGGCGGTTCACGAGATCGGTCTCGACCGGTTATCGTCACTCGAGACGCTTTCGCCCGTGAACGACTTCGTTGATCTCGAGTTTCCGTCCCCCGAGATCGGCGATACGGAAGCGACTGGGGAGGTGCTCGTCGTCGACGATTTCGGAAACGCGATCACAAACGTTCCGGGGGAGGTTCTCGAGGGACGCGAATCCGTTCGGATCAACGGCGAGAAACGCCCCGTCGTCCCGTCGTATGCACATGCAGTCGAGGGTACACCCATCGTGACGATCGGGAGTCACGGAAACGTCGAGTGCGCGGTCAATCGCGGTCGGGGCGACGAGGCGTTCGGACTTGCCGTCGGTGATGTTGTTCGGATCCGCCCGCTGTGAGCGCTGATCTCCCCGTGTCGTCTCGCTATCAGCCGAACGCTTATGGACGACTCGCCCCAAAGAAGCGATATGTTCGCTCCGCTTCAGCTGGGTGGTACGGTGTTCCCAGTCGTTGCCCTCTTATTGCTCGCGATCGCTGTCGTTGCGGTTTATCAGGCAGTCGAGATCGTCAACGCCTACGAAAAGCGGGCGCTGACGGTTTTCGGCGAATATCGTCGGCTGCTCGAACCGGGTATCAGCTTCATTCCGCCGTTCGTCTCTCGAACGTATACGTTCGATATGCGAACCCAGACCCTCGATGTCCCACGGCAAGAGGCGATCACCCGCGACAACTCGCCGGTGACTGCCGATGCGGTTGTTTATATAAAGGTCATGGACGCTCGAAAGGCGTTCCTCGAGGTCGACGATTATAAAAAGGCCGTCTCGAACCTCGCCCAGACCACGCTCCGTGCCGTGCTGGGAGATATGGAGCTCGACGACACGCTGAACAAACGCCAAGAGATCAACGCGAAGATCCGCCGTGAACTGGACGAACCGACGGATGAGTGGGGAATACGAGTCGAAAGTGTCGAGGTTCGGGAAGTCAACCCATCGAAGGACGTCCAACAGGCGATGGAGCAACAGACCTCCGCGGAACGGAAACGGCGGGCGATGATTCTGGAAGCACAGGGTGAGCGCCGCTCGGCGATCGAGAAGGCCGAGGGTGACAAACAATCCAACATCATCCGCGCACAGGGTGAAAAACAGAGTCAGATCCTCGAAGCCCAAGGTGATGCGATCGGGACCGTTCTGCGGGCGAAATCCGCCGAATCGATGGGCGAGCGCGCGATCATCGAACGCGGCATGGAGACGCTCGAAGAGATCGGTCGGGGCGAATCGACGACGTTCGTCCTTCCGCAAGAGCTCACGTCACTGCTGAGTCGCTACGGCAAACACCTCACCGGTAGCGATGTCGCGACCCAAGCCGAACTCCTCGAAGGCCTGGAGTTCGATGCCGAAACGCGCGAACTGCTTGGCCTCGATGACATCGAGAAGATCTTGGGACAGATCGATCAGGAAGCCGAGATGGACGTCGAAGAGATGGAAGCTGAAGCCGAGGCGATCAAGGCCGGTGCCGACCCAACCGATATCAAAGATCCGGACGACGTTATCGCCGAAATGGACGACGAAATATCCGAAACAGCCGTCGATGACGGTGATCTCGAAACCGAAAAGAACTGACGGATAACGTCCCGATATCTCGGTCTTTTGCGCTCTGATTTCCGAAGTTCACACGCTGTTTTCTAGATAGTTGTCGCTTCCTCCCCCGGTGCGAAGCTGTTTTATTCGATCCGTCCCAACGTTTCCTAATGGCCAAGCGGGGTATCGACGACGGTGTAGACGAGAGCAAGCGGTCGACGCTCAAACGGTTTGCCGCGCTCGGCGCGGCAACGCCGTTGGTACATCTCTCTCAATCTGACGCCAGCGATGTTCGCGATGCGATCATCGGATATCTCGCTGCGACGCCGGGCGCACACTTCTCGAAGCTCCGCGATGACCTCCAGCTCGGAACCGGTGAGACGCAACATCACCTTCGTCGACTCGAGCGCGATGGCGTCGTTGAACACCGGAAAGACGGCGAGTACAAACGGTATTTCCACGCGGATCGATTCTCCGATTTCGAACAGCGTGCGCTCGGTTATCTCCGCCGAAAGACCCCACGAACGATGATCCTCGCACTGCTTCGCGATCCGACGATCTCTGGACGCGACCTCGCCGAGCGGGCGGACGTTTCGCGATCGACGATCTCGAAGTATGCCGCAGAACTCGAAACAGCTGGGTTACTCTCGCGAGCCGACGGATATACCGTCCAGCGTCCGGAGACTCTTCTGACGCTCGTCGTTCGATACGCGAACTCGTTCGACGAGGACGCTGTCGCTTTCGCCAGTGAGGCCGACGAGTTCGTTCAGTATACGCCTACGCGCTGACTTTCCACGTCGTTCCGGACGAGTAGCCCCACTTTTCGACCTCGATCTCGAAGTCGCCCTCACAGATCGCCGTCATGTTTGCCCCGACTTCTTTCGCTGATAGTCCGAGTTCCTCGCCGATGAGTCGTGACTTGAAATAGGTCTTCGTTTGGCCTTTCTCGCGAAGGTATGCGAGGATCCGCCGCTGTTTGTCGGTGAGGTCTTGGGTCGGTGTCACGGCAGTCGCGCTCATATGCTTCGGATGGAGTTCTACTACAAAAACCGATTTGGTACAGTCGGCCAACACGGTGCAGTCATGCGGTTTTTCGAATTTTGTATCGTCTCGGTGTGCAAAAATCGAGGCGGTTGGTACGAGACGGAAACGAGGCGTTCGGGGTGTGAAACGCACCCGCGTTTCGAAACCAGCGCTTATGCGTCCGTGTCGGTGTCGTCGCCGTCGTCAATGTTCACATCGTCGCTATCTGGCTCCTCGGCCCCGTTCTCTGCCGCGTCGTCAGCGGGTTCACCGCCACCGAGGAGTTCGGACAGCGACTCGCCGAGGTTGGCGATGGTACCGTTCAAGAACGCGTCGATCCGATCGTGAATCTCACTCACGTGGTCGGGAACCTGCTCGGGAAGCCCATCGTTCGGTCCGACACTATCTGCGTTTCCAGCGCGCTCATCTGCTGCTCTATCGGTGTTCGTTGGTGCGCCATCGGCTGCCTCCGGTCTGTCATCGTACGCGTCCGTGGCGTTATCACTTGCTTGCGTTGCTGGGCTGGCGGCACCGAGCGCCGCGACCCCACCGATCAGGAGTGTCGATACGACCGCGATCGTCAGGAGTTGTTTCGCTCTCATTGCGTTCACCCCTTGCGTCGAGCCCCACTTAACGAGGGTAAATCATGAACGCGTATTTTTCTGATTAAGCGCTTTTCTGGCCCAATTAAGCCGGCTTAATTCGGATCACCGACCGAATTGTGTCGTCTCTTCTCGGCAACAATCAATTTATATGACCACCCCGTTTCCACAGCCGTGAATCGGAGTCTTCTCATCGCGGTGTTCGCGTGCGCGCTTTTGCTTGGCGCTGGGGCCGTTTCGGGTGCGCCTTCGGAGTCCGCGTTCGCCCAGCAAGATATCGATCCTGACGACATCCTCATGTCGATAACGATCGCGGACGACGGTGATGCGATCTGGACGATCGAATACCGAACGCGGCTTGAGACGGACGAGGAAGAACAGGCGTTCGAAGAGCTCCAAAGCGATGTCGAGGCGGATCCCGAGCCGTATGTAGCGCAGTTTCAAGATCGGATGAATACCACCGCTTCGAGCGCCGAGAACGCGACCGGCCGGGAAATGGAGATCACCGACATGACGGTTTCGGCCGAAAAGCGAGCGCTCCCGCGTGAGTATGGCGTGTTGACCTACCAGTTCCGGTGGTCGAATTTCGCGGCTGTCGACGGTGATCGGCTGTTCGTCGGCGACGCCATCGATGGACTCTTTCTCGACGAGGAAACCGCTCTTTTGATCTCGTGGTCGGAGGGATACGGACTTCTCGATGCGTCGCCGGAACCCACCCAGACACGAAGCGAGTCAGTGGTTTATACCGGACCCCTCAACTTCGCGAGCGGGGAGCCACGGCTCGAACTCGGGCCGTCGGATACTACATCGCCGGGTGATACCGATACAGGAACCGATCCGACCGACGGTCTTTCCTCTTCGATGGTGGCGATTGCGGCGCTGATCGCGCTCCTTTTCGCCGGTACTGTCGCCGCTGCATTTGTCGTGTTACGCCGTCGTGA
Source organism: Natronomonas sp. (assembly GCA_007121575.1). GTDB lineage: Archaea > Halobacteriota > Halobacteria > Halobacteriales > Haloarculaceae > Natronomonas. The sequence goes on along the minus strand of SKKJ01000149.1, from coordinate 4,185 downwards.
TGAGGGGGGAGACGCCGCCGAACAAGCGCAAGGGGGGCACGAGCACACCGAGACAAACGCGGATGACGCGAATCTATCGGACGCCGAACTGTTAAGTAACGAAGAGAAGGTTCTCCGGCTCATAGAAAGGGAGGGCGGCCGGATGAAGCAGAAGGCGGTCGCCGAAGAGCTCGGTTGGACCGATGCGAAAACCAGTCAAGTTACCAAAAAGCTCAGAGAAAACGGCGACCTAGACGGTTTCCGACTTGGTCGTGAGAACGTTCTTTCGCTGCCAGCGGGCGATTCGGACTCCGATTCCGAGTGATCGCTGTGTTCGACCTCGCGTGTAGCTAACGTGTGAAAATGGCGTCTACTGGTATCTCGTTGCGAACTTCGCTTCGTTGTGACTTCGACGATACTTACCGCTTAATCGGCTGTGTTTGTACCGTCTTCATCGTTGGTCTCATCGTTTTCGCTCTGTGTTTCCTCTTCTGAGTCAGCATCGTTTCGCTCGTCGTCATCAGTGTCCGCTTGTTCTCCCTCATCGCTATCGGCAGTACTGCTGTCGTCTCGCTGTTCGGCGTCGTTATTCGACGGTCCACGATCTCCAGACCGATCCTCACTCGAACCGCGGTCTCCGTGTTGCTCACCGCTCGCGCCATGATCTCCCGGTGGGCCACGGTCGACGAGTCCGCTACGGTCTCCCGCAATACTTCTGGCTATCTCGGAGACTTCCGGCCCACTCAACTCGCTGGCGTTATGCATCAGGGTTTGGATCTTGGTGGTGTTCACGCCGTTCGCTTCGAGCGTTTCAGCGGGAAGCTCTGCGGCGGTCGCGTTGCTCTGGTTGAGCTGTTGGTTGACTGTTTCGACTTCGGTCGCGATTTTCGCCATTCGCGCACGGTATTGTCCTTCGGTTATCTCACCGCTCTCACGCTGTGTCTCGAGCGTTGCTTTCCGTTCGTTTAATTCGGCCAGTCGTTCTTCCGTTTGGGTAAGCTTCGCTGCGATGTGGCCGGCTTTAGTCGCGTTATCGTCCGCTCGATCTAACGCGATCGTGAACGCGTTCCGTTCGATTTCACCGTCGAACGCCGCGCTTTGGACACCGACGACGCCCGAGAGCTGCTCCCCGGGCGACACGTCGGTGTCGTCGGCTTCCGTCTCGGCGGCTGAATCCTGTGCGAGGACGACAGTCGCCGGAACGACGAGCATCCCGATGACAACGAGCAAGGCGACCAGTAGGCTAGTCCGCTTCATTACGTCCTGCTATCGTCGTGGTATCCATATATAACATATAAATACTCGTCCCGGATCTCTCTCATTCAAGCACGATTAACCCGAATTATCGGTGGATCTCCGAACGCGGCTCTCTCTATCGACTGCATTATCGAATGAACTGTCGATACATTCAAATATATGTTTCTCATCCTCGGAAGGCATCGAGTCGGAATCTGTGTGCGTGTAACTATTCGATAATCTCACCGACCGCGAAGTTGGATTTGACCTCTGCGACTTCGACTTTGACGCGTTCGCCGACTTCCGCACCGGGGACGATGATCACGTATCCGCGTTCGACGCGGGCGATTCCGTCTCCTTGCTTTCCGAGGTCTTCGATTTCGACGTACCGAATCTCGCCCTCTTCGACCGGCGGTTGCGGTTCGTCGGACGGAATATCCGCGGCGTTCGCTTCCGTTTCTACCGTTCCGTTCTCTCCATTGATGAGCGCGACTCGATACGTCTCGTTCGGTTCGATCGAGCCGGTGTCTATCTCGCGGCGCGGTATCTCGACGACGTAGCGATCATCGGCTTCCTCGATTTCAGCACTGAACAGACACAGGAGTTTCTCAGAGATTTCCATAGAGCTACAGTTCTGACATGAGGCGGACACGTATAGAAGCTATCGCCTATTGAGGCCGCTATCGAGGCGATGTCCCGTCGTATACCGTCCCGTCGGGTCGCTTCGCGCCCTCGGAGTCGTGGACGACCACACCCTCTGCATCCGATTTCGGTTCGTAGCGATCGCGTACACCTATCGCCTCTTCGAGCTCGCGGATCGCTCGTGCTTTGAGCGCATTCGCGAGCGATTCGGCCTCGTTTCGATCGATCTCACGTCCGAGTCCCTCACACTCGTGGGCCCGGACGATCCCTTCCGCATCGACCGCCTCGCCCATCGGCTGGCTCGTTCCACCCAGGGCGACGCTAAACGGATACGTCTGACAGACGAGCGGGCGATCCGCGTGGACGGTACACGAGCCGACGCCGTCGGTTTCGGTATAAAACGCACAATCGCCGCACGAACCCGTTTGGATCGCCCACTCGAAGGTCTCACCCGCCGGTTCGCCGTCGCCGTCTTCGAGTCCGTACGGCATCGGACGGGCGACGTCGCGCCACGGTCGCTTCCCTCCGGGTTCATCGGCGGCGGCCAATTGGAGCTCTCGTGCTTCGTCCGGAAATAGCGTTGCCGTGTGCGGGTCCGTCTCGCCTCCTTCGGTCGTTTCAGCCGTACAGCAGGCACCGCAGCGGGTACACTCGAAACCGATCGACTCGATCGAATCTGCGAGCGATTCGACGGATAGCTCACGCGCACGCGAGAGTTCGGCTTCGAGGCTTTCCATACGGTACCGGTTCGTTTCCTCGTTTATAAGCCGCCCGTTCAGCGCTTTCGGCGACCGCGCGACCGTTCACAGCGGGTTTAACCAGCGGGCTGAAATCGTTGCGTCCCGAAGCTTTGGTATGGGTGACACGTCAACGGAGGCCGTTCGAGTGTGGCTGGTCGAACGCACGTACTCCGACGACGAACAGAACCTCATTATCCTCACCTACGCAACGCTGGACGGCACACGGTATTTCAGAAAAGAGCGGGCGCTTACCTCGTTCACCGACTCCCGCGAGACGACCGCGGCCGTCGAAGCCGATCCGACCGATCTCGGAACCGTTGTCGACGCCGAAACGCGAACTCGGTTTGCAACCGAAGCACAGCGGATGAAAGCCCGTCACGATCCGGACGATGCTATTTAAGGGGTCGGATCGTTCGATTCACGGTTCATCGAGAGGGACCACCCATACGTATATCAGTATTTACGTACGGAATTTAAGTACGATATACACTGGCACAGGTACTCATTATGTCTCTTCTTAAACACACGTTACTCTTCTTTTAAATACTGTAGAGCGTGGTTTGATACTCACAACAACGGCTCGAGCAGTGATTCACCGGCATTGAGCAGCTCGTCGATCCGCGCTCGCGATCCAGCTTCGGCGTAGATCCGAAGTTTCGGCTCCGTTCCGCTCGGCCGAACGAGCAGCCACGATCCGTCCGCGAGCAGCAGTTTGAACCCGTCTGTTTGCCCGATTCGCTCGATCTCTGTTCCAGCGACCGTCTCTGGAAGGCTGTCTTCGAGTTCATCGAGAACGGCTCGTTTGCGGTCGTCGGGACACTCGATACTTCGACGATCCTGTACGATGTCGCCGTGTTCCTCTCGAATCCTGTCGAGACGATCGTCGAGCGACTCTTCGTTGTGTAAGTCGGCGATCAAAAGCGCGAGAAGCACCCCGTCTTTGTTTCGCAGGTGTTCGCGAAGCCCGAATCCGCCGGACTCTTCACCGCCGATAATACAACTGTGATCGGCCATCGCTTTCGCGACCCATTTGAACCCGACCGGTGTCTCATGAACCGTGTGTCCGTGTGCGTCGGCGATCCGATCGATGAGAAACGTCGTCGAAACGGTTCGGACCGCGTCACCGGCCTGCGTTTCCAAGAGATACTCATACAACGCCGCGAACAGCCAGTTCGGATCGACGACGCCGCGCTCGGGGGTGACGACGGCGATCCGGTCGGCGTCCCCGTCGTTCGCGATCCCGAGCGACACGTCGTCGCGTTCGACCGTTCGAGCGAGCTCTGTGAGGTGTTCTGCGCTGGGTTCCGGAGGCGTTCCACCGAACGTTGGATCGAGTTCGTCGCGCGTTGTCGTGACTGTCGCTCCAGCGCGGGTGAGCAGTTCGCTCGTCACGCCCCGACCGCTGCCGTGCATGGCGTCGTATGCGACCGTAAGTCCATCGAGATCGGTATCGACGAACCGCAGTGCGTGTTGGATATACGGCTGGGTGAGGTCGCGTTCGTCGATCCGACCCCACGCTGATTCAGGTCTCGGCTCGGGCGGTTTCAACTCGGCGGCGACTCTGTCCGTGACGTCGGGGAGCGCCGGT
>SKKJ01000116.1 GCA_007121575.1 Natronomonas sp. | reverse complement strand
CGGTGTTTCACCGTCGAGTGAAAGTTGCCAACGATCGATCACGGTCGGTTCCGTTTGAGCGTTCGTCAGCTTCGTCCGAATCGTTAACAGATCGACGCCATAGAAGTCTCGCGGCACACCGCGAAGGTACTGAAGTGCCGTCCGAAACAGCGAGCGCATCCCGTCATCGTCTTCGAAATCCACGTGTTTGTACGCGCCCGCTGCGACCTGAACCATTCCGTGAAGGAACGCGCTCTCGACGGTGCCACGACCGTAATTATACCACTCTGCCTCGAAGCAATCGTGCGATTCGTGAAACGCCTTCGAGTTGAATAGCCGAACGCCGTGAACGGTTGCTCGACGGAGCGTCCCGTGCTCCCACAGACCCGTGTTCGGATTCCAGCCAGTTGGAGTCCCACGAGCAGGTGGCGCAACCGACTCGTCACGGGTGTGGTCGTCCATATCGGTTATGCTATCTCAGCGCACCTAATGCCATCGGGTAAAAACCATCCGCGATGCGGGCGTATTAATCCGCGATCGCTTTCGCTTTTGACTTCCGGGAGAAGTTATCGATCGTCGCTTCGCGGAACGCCTCTTCATCGAATTCGATCTCGCCGTCGAAGAACTCGACGAGCTGTCGGGTATCTCGCATCGCGTTTTTCAAGCAGGTCGACGCGCCAGGGGACGGCGTTATATTGAAGATGACATCGTCACCGGTGATCTTTGCTTCACCCATGTCGAGCGATCTTTTCGCGGTGTTAACGATCTGTGGGCGGACACCGCCGAACCCTTTTGCGCGTTCGAGATCTCCGAGCTCGACGCTTGGAACCACTTTCTGAACGTGTGGAAGGAAGGCTCGCTTGCCAACGAGTGGGAGGTCATAGAAGACGTTCTTGAGCACGTACGGAAACAGAACCCGATCCGCGAGGATGTTTCCATAGCTCAAAAACGAGTTCAGATTCAGCCCGAACACATCGAAGAAATCAGAAACCGTCGAGAGTTCGCCGCGTTCGAGTGCCGGTACGACTTTTGCCGTCGGTCCGAATCGGGTCGTGTTCGCATCGTGGACCTCCGCATCGCCGTGGACTGCCGCGAACGGCAGTTTCTTCATCTGTAATGTGTATACTTTCCCGTTCAACAACCCCTTATCAGTCAAGAAGAAGCTTCCGGCGACCGGTAGCAATGAAAGGTCTTTGCCGTAGCCCATTTTCTTCGCGATCTGGAGACTGTGTGAACCCGCGGCGACGACGGTCGTCTCCGCGTCGAACCACCCATCGGTCGTCTCGATGAGGAATTCATCATCGTCCTCGTTGATCGATTTGACAGCTGTTCCGGTGTACACATCGACGCCATCGCGGCCTTCCACCTGCTCGATAAACGATTTCGCGACCGCACCGTAATCGACGGTGTATCCGTCGGGAGTCTGAAGCGCCAACATCTCTTCGTCGGGATCACGACCTTTGACGACGTTCGGTTCGATCTCGGCGATCTCATCTCGATCGATCGGTTTGAGCTTCGGGAAGAGTTCACCAAATCCGTCGTCGTGATATCGTTTTTCGAGCTTTTTCACCTCAGTATCGCCGACGCCGAGAACCATTTTACTCCGTTTGCTGTGGAGTTCGCGATCAGGGTCATTAGCCTCGAGATAGCCCGCAACCATCTCTGCACCTTCTTTTACTTTCTCGGCTTTCTCCAGCGTATAATTCGTCTCGATATCGCCGAAATGAAGCGTCTGAGAATTATTCGTGTGGTGAGAGTTGATCGCTGCGATCTCCTCTTCTTTTTCGATGAGTGCTACGCGGTCGATATCAGTGAACTCAGCGACCGTGTATAGAAGCGATGCCCCGCTAATTCCGCCGCCAACGATGACCAGTTCGTATGATTTGGACATAGATAGTGATCGAGTACCGCTATTTATCCAGAGCGACCCGCCGTACTAATTCGCTACTATTTCGGTCGACGTCTCGAGAAAGCTGTGGAATGCGATCGATCAGTTCTATTCGATTGTAAGCAGAGGCAACTCACCGGTAAGCTCGAACGAGAGGGTTTTTCGTTGAGAGCACGATCGCGATCCGCTCGTTGTATTGGTCGGCTTAATCGATGGGCAGTCCCCTCGAACGCGGAGGTTAAAAAGAGACATTTCCTGAAAGCCGATGTTATCTCGGATAGCCTCTTTATAGCTAAACAACCAATCTTCGTACGTCGGATGCGATGACAAACGTACCGACTAATTCGTTTTCGGAGAAATCCACGTATCGTCGTCGATCCGTAATGGGAGGCCTCGCTGCCGGTGTGGGTATCGGGGCTTTCGGATCACAGTCCAGTGCACAGGCGAACAAACGGAACGAAGAGTGGTGGGGTCCGGACGATGCGAAAGGCGCGCACGCCGCCGTGCTTTCGGGACATCGGTCCGGCGTCGACACCGACGCGAGCGGTTGCGTCCACGTAACGCCCATAGAAGAGGATACGCTGTTGTTCGATCTCGTCCTCGAAGACATCGAGTGTGTTACACAAGCACATATTCACGAAGGAGAACGCGGTGAAGACGGACCGATCGTGGCTACGTTGCTCGAATATACTGAAGAGATAGACGGGGGTGGTGATGGAGCACCACTGACGACCGGCCCGGACATGCCGCTTATCGAAGGACAGGTCCTCGACGATGCGGACCTCGTCGACGCGATCTTATCCAACCCGAGTGAATATTACGTCAACGTTCACACCGCCCACAATCCGGAGGGAGAAATTCGCGGACAGATTCGCGGTTTCGAACCCGGTCAAGAGACCGAAATCGAACCGGTCCCTGCGGAGTTCAGGGTTTCGAGAGTAAGACCTGACGAGATTACGGTTCCACAGGGTGAACAGATCGACGTCTCAGCAAGGGTTCGAAACGTCGGAGATATCGCCGCCTCCCAGGCGGTAGAGCTTCAAATCGACGGTGACGTGATAGCGGAACAAGAGGTCGATTTGGGATGTCGAAAGTCGACGAGAGTTCGGTTCAGAGATATCGAAACTGAAGATCTCGATCCGGGAGAGTACCGCTTCAGTATATCTTCTGAAGACGATTCAGCATCCGGACAACTCACGATTCTACGTCCGGCCGAGTTCCTCGTTTCCGAGCTCGATCCGGAAGAGGCGACAGTTACACGAGGTGATCTACTCGACGTCTCGGCAATGATTGAAAACGTCGGAGAGGTCTCCGGAACACAGACCGTCGAGTTACGGCTGGATGACGAACCGATCGCCGAGCAAGAACTCGAACTCGACGAAGAGGATTCAGAGACCGTTCTCTTCGAAGAGGTCGATACGTCGGAGCTCGAACCGGGCGAGTATGAACACGGGATCTTCACCGAAGACGATTCAGAAACGGGAACGCTCCGAGTGCTGCGCCCACCCGAGTTTATCGTTTCCGAACTCAACCCGGAAGAGGCAACCGTCACGCAGGGCGACCTGCTCGATGTCTCCGCGACAGTGGAGAACATCGGTGAAGCAGCCGGAACACAGTCCGTCGAGTTACGGCTGGATGACGAACCAATCGCTGAGCAAGAACTTGAACTCGACGGAGAGGATTCAGAGACCGTTCTCTTCGAAGAGGT
>SKKJ01000160.1 GCA_007121575.1 Natronomonas sp. | reverse complement strand
CACGGATGCGATCGGAATGAACGAGTGCAGAGCGACCTAAACGAGATGTGCACAGCGGCCGCTCGCTCATACGGAAAGCAGAGAGATGGTATCCAAGACCGGTTTATTTAGTTCCTCGCACTCGTACGTTCACTATGGACCTCGCGCTTTTGGACACTGTGTTGGCGATCGCCATCCCGGTGGTTTTGCTCGTTTCGATGGCTGGATACGCCTACGTTAACGCACCAAAGCACGGAATGAGCCCCGAAAAGTGGGCCGCGATCTCGTTTTTTATCCCGTTGTTCGGTTTCTTCGCGTATCTTTTCGAGCGCGAAGAGCGAACCCGAGACCCCAACGATCGTGAGATGTTCACCGACGGTTTCGAGATTCACAAATCTAGAGCCGACGATATTTCGCTCAACGAACCCGAAGAATCGACGAAAAACGAGCGAGAATTGTGAACTAATTGGCCGCGTTACGGTTCGGCACCGATTGACGAGTACCCGATTTCACTCGAATTTGTGCAATCCCGCTTCCGTGATTACCTCGTCAAGAAGGTGTGTTGGGGTCGCGTCGTACGCGGGGTTTTCTATCGAAAAGCCTTCCGCTGGCTCCCGCATGATCTCGGTCGCTGATCGAAACTCGTTTTCGAAAACGAAACCCTCATCCACGACTTTCTCGCTCGCACCGACGACTGACACTGGGACAGCTAACTCTGCAGCCGTAGCCGCGATCGGGAACGTTCCGACTCGGTTGTAGAGCGTATCGTCGACGATGGAGGACATCCCGAATAGGACGCGATCACACTCGTCGAGATAATGCCCGGCGGCGCTGTCGACGATGAGTGTTCCATCGACTCGATCGATGGGTGCGAGCGTTCGCGCGGTCTTTCTGCCGAGAAACCGAGGGCGCGCTTCCGTGACGTACACGTCGATGTGATTCCCGTTCTGTGCGGCCAGTTCGATCGCTTCCACGACCGTCGATGAGTAATCGTGCGTCAAAACGGTCGCCCCGTCCGGCAGACAATCGACGGCGTTTGTCGCAGCTTCGTGTTTTGCGCCTTCGACCGCCTCGACGACGTCGTCGATGGCCGCTTCCGTCTCGGCTTTCGCCGCGTCAACGGTTTCGAACGAACCGTTTTTGATTCGCTCGATTATCTCCCGTTGCGTGTTGTACAGCGAGGCGTGGGACGGTTGGGCCCGCTGCAGTGCACTGCTGTTTCGACCGAGGGATCTAACGTACTCCTCGACGGTCGCAAACTCGCGATCGAGCAGTTCACGGAGCGCGTTGGCTGCCTTGATCGCGACGACGGACGACGAATGCGTCTGCATCTCTCGAATCTCTTCAGCAGTTTCATCGATCATGCGGATGAAATCGACCGGCGAAGACATATGCCTTCGGGAGCGCCGACTGACATGGGTTGGTTATAGACGGCGGCGAACGCGGAGTTTAATCCGCTCGCGCGACTAAAACGGTCAATGAGTACGTCCTCGGAGTCTGGGATGGATGCGTTTTCAGTCCTTCACGAAGACGTCCGCTCAGCGCTCTCTGATCGGGGATTCACGACGCCGACAGCGCCTCAGCGAAAGGCGATTCCCCCGCTCGCATCCGGAGCACACGGGCTCGTCATCGCGCCGACCGGCTCCGGGAAAACCGAGACCGCGATGTTACCCGTTCTCTCTTCGATCTGTGGTCGCGACGCTCGATACGGGATACAGGCGCTCTACATCACGCCACTTCGCGCGTTGAACCGCGACATGCGAGAGCGCCTCGATTGGTGGGGAGAATCCCTTGAGATCGATGTCGCGGTCCGTCACGGCGATACGACCGACTACGAACGGCAGAAACAGGCGAACGATCCGCCCGATGTGCTCGTGACGACGCCGGAAACGCTGCAAGCGATGTTCACCGGGAAGAAACTCCGGCGCGCCATCGAGGACGTCGAGCATGTCGTCGTCGATGAGGTACACGAACTCGCCGCATCGAAACGGGGGGCACAGCTCACGATCGGTCTCGAACACCTCCGAGAACACGCGGGATCCTTTCAACGAATCGGATTATCAGCTACCGTCGGCGATCCGGCTGAAGTCGGCCGGTTTTTGACCGGAGATCGCGGATGTGAGCTGATCGAAATCGAGGCGGGATCGAACATCGATGTCTCGGTTCGGACGCCGGAGATCACCACAGCGGATGAAACGGCTGCCAGCGAACTACTCACGGATGCCGACATCGCGAGTCACGTTCGCGTGATCGATGAGCTCATCGCCGCACACGATTCGACGCTCGTTTTCGTGAACACGCGTCAAACCGCGGAAGGACTCGGCTCACGACTCAAATCGTATGGAACGGATATCGGGATCCACCACGGCTCGCTCTCGAAATCAGCACGAATCGAGGTCGAGGACCGATTCAAAGCCGGGGAGATCGACGCGCTCATGTGTACGTCTTCGATGGAGCTCGGGATCGATGTGGGTCGAATCGATCACGTGATTCAGTACGCGAGCCCCAGAGAGGTCAGGCGATTGCTTCAGCGCATCGGACGGGCGGGTCACCGTCGCGGTGAGATCTCTTCGGGGACGATCATCACCACGAATCCCGATGACACGTTCGAGGCCCTCGCGATCGTTGATCGGGCGGAGCGTGGAGCGGTTGAATCCGCCGGAATCCACCACGCTAGCCTCGATACCGTCGCGAATCAAATCTGCGGACTTCTCATGGGGTTCGGTGAACTGTCGGCCGCTCGCGCCTACGAAATCGTTACTCGGGCGTATCCGTTCAGGGACCTCTCCGAAGACGAGTGTAAAGCCGTCGTCAGAGAGCTTTCGAAAAACCGCGTCCTCTGGCTCGACGAAGAGCACGACCGGTTAGAGAAATCTGGCGGAACGTGGCAGTACTTCTATGCGAACCTGTCGATGATCCCGGATGAGGCGAACTACACGGTCAAAGATATGGCCTCCGGAAACCCCGTCGGGACGCTCGCCGAACGGTTCGTAGTCACCTTCGCAACGCCCGGTGAAACGTTCGTTCAGCGGGGCGAGATGTGGCGGATCACCGAGATCGACGACGAGGAGGAGACCGTGCTCGTCTCCCCGATCGATGATCCGACGGGCGAGGTTCCCTCGTGGGTTGGCCAGGAGATACCGGTCCCGTACGATGTTGCTCAACACGTCGGTCGAACGCGGGCAGAGGCATACGGTCGGTTCGAAGACGGGGCGAGCCGCGAGCTCCTCTCTCGCGCATTCGTCGACCGGTTTCCCACCGATGAACACACCGTCTGTGAGGCGTTAGATCCCGTCGAGCGTCACGACGGGCCGGTACCGTCAGACGAGAGAATCATCATCGAAGGATTCGGCCGCGAAATCGTAATCAACGCAGCTTTCGGCCACACGATCAACGAGACGCTCGGTCGGTTGCTCTCGGCGTTGATCGGGCAACGAACCGGAGCGTCGGTCGCGATGGAGGTAGACCCCTACCGAATCGAACTTGAGGTTCCATCGGGGATCTCGATCACCGATGTCGTCGAAATCTTCGAAACGACCGAACCCAAACACGTTGCAACGCTCATCGAACTGAGTTTGAAGAACGCCGACGCGTTG
>SKKJ01000123.1 GCA_007121575.1 Natronomonas sp. | reverse complement strand
GGACGGTCCGGCGACACTGATCGAAATTCGGAGGTCGGTACCCCCGACCCAGATCGTTCCTTTCGCCCGGATGATCTCCGGGGGCAACTCGCGAAGGACGTCCGTGAGGCGGTCTGGATGAAACGGCTGTTGTCGCCGGTAGGTGAACGAGCTGACGCCGTAGACCTCATCGGGATGCGCATGGCCGTGGTCGTGGTCGTGTACATGCTCACCCTCGATGTGATCGTGTTCCTCGGACTCGTCGTTATGCTCGTGATCAGCGCTTTCATTCAACAGACGCTTCCACGCGGGTAGCTCTCGCATCCGCCCGTACTCGAACCGTCCCGTCCCGAGAATTCGAGCGGGATCGACCGCAGAGAACTCCGTTGGAATCGTTTCAGCGTCCGGTTGTAGCCCGGAGACGAGTTCGGCCGCACGGGATAGTTCCGATTCGGTGCACCGATCGGCTTTATTCAAGAGGACGATATTCGAGCTCTCGATCTGTTCGACGAGGAGGTCTGACAACGGCCGATCTCCTTCCTCGCCACGCCGTTCGACGGCTCCACCGGAGAACGCGTCGAGGAAGTACGGCGTGTCGAGCACACAGACGATACAGTCAACGCTGTAGCGCGCCGACACGCGCGATTCAGTGGTAAACAGTCGCGCGATCGGGACGGGTTCGGAGATCCCCGACGCTTCGACGACGAGATGATCGAACGACCGGTCTCTCGCGAGCCGAACGACCGCCGTCTCCAGATCGTCTTGGAGTTCACAACAGATGCAGCCGTTCGATAACTCCGCGACGCCGTCGTCGAGTTCGAGCTCTGAGCCGTCCGCGATAAGTTCGGCATCCACGTTCACCGAACCCATGTCATTGACGAGGACGGCGATACGACGGTCGCCCGATTCGGAGAGGATGTGGTTCAAAAGCGTCGTTTTGCCGGCACCGAGACTGCCACAGAGGATCGTCACCGGAATCGTATCGCTTCCCGCATTCATACGAACGCGTCGAATCCAAGGCTCTTGAACCTCCTGATTGGTCACATCAGTTGTTGCAAATACGAGTTCTGTAGTAGCTTACTTCGAGGTGTGGCCTCCGACCCTCACTCGCTTTGTTCGCTCCTTGAGGAAGGAGACTTCGAGCTACTGCATCAGTTGGATCAGTCCTCGGTGGATCGTGGAACGATAGTGAGCGGGATCTGTGTCAAGTTTACCAGTTGCTCGGTTGTTCGTCCAAAAACCGCTGCTTCGAGTCGCCCTACCTCACTTTGCCCAATAAGCAATAGATCGGCATCGATCTCAGCCGCATACTCTAGCAACGCATCAGGAGGGTCACCACGACGAACTTCAGCCGTGAGGTCGCCACTATCGGCCGTTTGTGTAATGGCTTCAATGAGGGTCGTCTTCGCTCGGTTCAATTCATTCACTTCAGTGACGCTGAATTTCATTGGATTCGCCTCCGAATCGATGATGGTGATGACGTGCAGCGTTGCCCCGACAGCTTGCGCCAACTCGACGGCATGTTCAAGCGCTTTTTGTGCAGACTCACTCTCATCCAGTCCAACCAGGAGTGTCTCATACATACGAAACCGTTATGGATCGCCCCGCTTCGTCATTCCGGTTACTCTCCTGCGGTGATAGACACCACTTCATCAAGATACTCATGTACAGGGCGATGGTCGGGGGTATCGACGTCGTAGAAGTTTCTGAACGCGACACGAGTAAGACGTGTTGTGTCTGCGGTGAGGAAGATAACGGTCAGCGCGTTGAACGCGGGTTGTACGTGTGTGAGGAGTGCGATGCGGCGTTCAACGCAGACGTGAACGGGGCGGAGAACATCCGTCTTGACGTGAACGAAAGTAACTCTGAGTCTGCACCCGGTTTGGGTGGGGATCGGAGTACCGGCTGGTTGGCACAGCAAGCAGTCTACCTTCACGACTTGTCCAGTGGATTCCAACCGCAGGAACAAGTGGTAGAGTGCAAACCCTAAGATCCCAAACGCGGTCGGAATTCCTCCGCGTTCACGCGGAGGAGGATGTCAATGTGACCGGTTGGATACCGTACAGAGCAACCGTTCCGGCGAGCGTGCTCAAATCAGTAGCCACCCCCATCGTCGAAACACCGACCGCATTTTGTGGTAGTCGTGGTTAGCTGGTCGGTTGTTATTTGTCGGAGCTGGTCTTCTGGAACGTTGTACGTGATCCCACATGGGGTTTCGAGGGGTGCTGCCCCCGTCTTTTGTTTGTGGACTGTGTTCGTTCCCTCGTTCAGAATCTGGTCCATGTTAACCATACACGTTCGGGAGCAATAGATTACCCCATTGGTGTATCAGGGTAAATTTATTGTTTGATCGGAGTCCGGAGTGTGCAAGATTCGCGCGCTACATCTCGCACGATTTATCAGAAATATGCCTGCAGAAATATAAACGATTTAGAGGATGGATGCAGCGAAAACAGTGATTTCGTATAAAATTTCGAACAATCAGCGGATAGTCACAGAAATGGGATGGCAAACGCCGCAGTGAGAGAACTGATGGCGAGCCAGCCGACGAAATTCCACCACGGAACGCCGCGATAACGTGGGCCTGGGAGGTCATCAGTGTACGTCCAGTAACCGTTTTCGACGCCAAGATGGTCTGTAAGTACGTCATAGGTGGTTGCGAGAATGCCAGCGGCGACGACAGCCGTCCAGCCATCGGTCACGAAAAGTGCGAGTCGAAATGCGATGTAAATCGTTCCTGTCCATCCAAACAGTAGATAGAGCGGGACACCGACGATTTTCGGGCCGATATGGTGTTCGAGCCAATTGGCGTTGATGACGACTGCCTCAGCGATGAACGCGATGATTGCGCCACCGACGAAGAACGCGAGCGTTGCATGTAACGGCCACGTGAACACAGCGTGAGCGAGCGTAGCAATGCCGAGGAAAACGGTGAGTATGGCAAAAACACGACCACTTGTCATACTAATATTTATTTGAAATGACAGAAAAATTTTGCTGAAAATGCGCCGTGTATCCAGCACATCCTTTATAAATGAACTTCGCGATAGCTATTAGTTCACTGCGAAGCACTCTTGTGATGAATGACACGCACACTCGCCGACCGGATCGAGGCGTTCCGTCTCACGCTCACCGAGTGGCTTCGGGGGCTCTATCACGGGATGATAACGCATCCCGCCTACGAGAAGATCGAGAAGGAAGCCGAGGACACCGAAGACGCGTTCATCCTCGCGTGTTTCCCGGACGCGTTCGGCATCCCCTCGCCCGTGTCGTATTACACCGCCGAGTTGCTCCCGTATCTCGAAAACGAGTTCGAATCGTGGGAGCGACGGCTCTGGGATCGAGACTCCTACATCGAACGAAAGGGCCAACAGTATCACTTCTGATGAACACCGAATACACCTTCCGAGGGCGCTGACGTGGAACCGTTCGTCTTTTTCGGTGGGAAAGGCGGGGTCGGAAAGACGACCGTCTCCTGTGCGTACGCGGTCAAATCCGCCCGAGACGGACATCGAACGCTCGTCGTGTCGACCGATCCGGCCCACTCGGTGACGGACGTGTTCGATCAGCCGTTCGATGACGACGCCCGTCCGGTCGACGGGATCGAGAACCT
>SKKJ01000344.1 GCA_007121575.1 Natronomonas sp. | reverse complement strand
TTCCCGGTAGACGACGATAGGCTCACCGGTCGTGACCGGAATCCCCTGGTTGCGCTCGATACGCTGGGTGACGACCTCGAGGTGGAGTTCGCCCTGCCCGGAGATGAGGTGTTCGCCGGTGTCCTCGTTGATTTCGATGGCAATCGTGGGGTCTTCCTTGGCGACCTGCTGGAGCGTCTCGATGAGCTTCGGCAGGTCGTCCATCTTCTGTGCCTCGACGGATTTCGTGATGACCGGTTCCGAGATGTGCTCGATGGACTCGAACGGCGTCATCTCGACGGAGGAGACCGTCGAGCCAGCAATCGCGTCTCGCAGGCCGGTCACCGCGGCGATGTTACCGGCAGGGACGTGGTCGACTTCCTCGCGTTCGCCGCCCATGTAGATACCGACGCTCTGGACGCGGTTCTTGCCGGCAGTACCAGAAACGTACAGCTCCTGGCTCTTCTCGATAGTCCCGGAGAAGACACGCCCCGAGGCGATTTCGCCGGCGTGTGGGTCGATTCCGATGTCGGTGACCATCAGCACGACCTCGCCGTCTTCGTCGACGAGGCGCATCTGCTCTGCGAGTTCGGACTCGGCGTCACCGCGCCAGACACGCGGGATACGGCGGGGCTGTGCCTCGATGGGGTTCGGGAAGTGCTCACAGACCATGTCGAGAACGACGTTGGACAGCGGCGTCTTCTCGTGGAGTTCCTCTCGCTTGTCCGCCTGTTCGAGGTCGATGATGTCGCCGAAGTCCATGCCGGTACGCTGCATCGACGGCAGCGACACTCCCCACTTGTACAGCGCGGAGCCGAACCCGACGGTGCCTTCCTCGACGGAGACCGTCCAGTCGTCGTTGATATCGTCCATCTCCTCGGTCATTCCCCGGATGAGGTCGTTCGTCTCCCGGATGACCGTGGTCATGCGCTCTTGCATCTCCTGTGGCCCCTCCCGGAGTTCGGAGATGAGGCGGTCGACCTTGTTGATGAACAGCGTGGGTTTGACGCCCTCGCGGAGCGCCTGGCGCAGCACCGTCTCGGTCTGGGGCATCGCGCCCTCGACAGCGTCGACGACCACGAGCGCGCCGTCGACGGCACGCATCGCACGCGTCACGTCACCGCCGAAGTCGACGTGGCCCGGCGTGTCGATGAGGTTGATGAGGTGGTTCTCCCCCTCGTACTCGTGGGTCATCGAGACGTTTGCGGCGTCGATGGTGATGCCACGCTCCTGTTCGTCCTCTTCTGTGTCCATCGCGAGCTGTTGTCCAGCACTCTCTTGGGCGATCATGCCGGCCCCCGCGAGGAGATTGTCTGTCAGCGTTGTTTTCCCGTGATCGACGTGTGCGGCGATGGCGATGTTCCGGATGTGCTCCGGGTTGTCCATCAGCCGTTCACATTCCTGTACGATCTTCTTGCGTCGGCCCATTATACTGCCTAATTTCGACAGCAGCGTGAAAAGGGTAGTGTTTCGGCGCGGGCGTTTTCGCGCCGAAGCTTGAACGGCGAGTAAAACGAGTCATTCGGTGTTTCGACGCGGACGTTTTCGCGCCGAAGCCCGTCACGAGCCAAGCGAAGCGCCGGGGTTTCGAATCGATCAGTACGCCCTCGTCTCACTCGCTCTCCGTAGATCCGATCACGATGCTCTGCGCGCTTCTCGAAGGGTATGGCCGAGGAATCCGATCAGCGGTGGGACGAACACCGAGGCGTGCACCGCGGGGCCGTATTCGGCTCCTGCCGGCTTCCCAACGAGAAAGAGCCCGTAGAACACGAGCATAACCACGCTCCAAATGACGGTGACCACGAGAAACGGGACCGTCTCATACAGTGCGGTACGAATAGATGCGGATAACGTGGCCATACCTGCGGATCATTCGGGACATACAAAAGGATGCTGGCAGGTTGTCGGCAGACGCTAAGACGAGCGTAACAGTCAAATCATTCGAGATCATGTTATAAACTAACATGGATGTCCGTGTGACGGGACGTGGGCCGGCCGAACCGTTTCTCAGTGCTCGTGATCTCCTCGCCACCGAGTACGAACTTGAACTCCCTGTCGTCGTCAAGATTCGCGACAATCCCGACGAGCGGACGATGGCCGGCCATTACGACGATCGGCACGAACTCATCGTTTCTCACCGTGCCGCCACATCGGCGATGGCGTGCGAACTCGCACTGCACGAACTCGCCCACATGGCGCGGTATGAAGAGGTCCATCCATCACATCACCAATCGACAGCAGAAGCGCTTTTTCTGGCGCTTGCCGGACACAGTGTCGAGCGTCGAAAGCTTTCACACTGCTATCAGATCGCGAACCACATGAAGGATATCTACGCCGACGATATCACGCTCGATATCGGCCCAACGCACAAACTCGTCGACTTCATGGAGTCATCGCTCGCTCGCGCACTCGCGGATTCGCCACCGTCTGCCCCCGGCGGATGGCAGCGACTCACTGACGCTTCGGACCCCGATATCACGGCGGTGAATGCCGCCTTCGCGATCGCGCTCTTGGAGCGACACGATGCGATCGACGCCGATCACCGACTCTATGATCTCGCTCACGCGGCCGCGGCGGATGCACCGCATATCTCATTTTGGCGATTCAGAGACCATTTCCGGTCGCTGGATCGAGATCCCGACGAATCGGCGTATCGGAAATCGCTCGTCGAGGTGACGCGCGAGTACGCGGTGGGCGCTGAATCTGAACGCGCGGCTGATTGATCGGGATACGCGTTGCTACTACCGACTGGCCGAAACGAGAGAAAACGAACGGTTAGCGTGCCGCGGCGGCGACGCGCTCTTGTTCTTCTTTTTGATTTATCGGGTATGCATTGAGATCGTAGTTCGCCGCTCCGATAATCTGGTTGGCGAGGGCTTCTTCCGCTGGCGTCGCCGTCTTGAACGACCCGCTCTGTGTTCCCTCTGCGATGAACTTCAGGGCCTGGTCGACCCGCCGCTGCGGGGCAACGTCGACGGCTTTCGGAACCGAAATGCCACCGTATTTGAGTCGAACCGTCTCCTCGCGCGGCCCGGAGTTTTCGACGGCCGTCACGAGCACCTGTACGGGATTCTCCTCGGTTCGATCTTCGATAATCTCGAAGGCTTCGCGGACGATCCGAGTTGCCTGTTGTTTCTTCCCGGTGTTCTCTTCGGTCTGCATCAGCCGGTTGATGAGTCGCTCGACGATGCTGACCTCGCTCTTTTTGAACTGCTTTTCGGAGTGTCGGCCCATCGTGTGGGCGATGGGTGTCACCGCGATGTACCGCCGCATCGCTGGATCGGCGTATTCGATTTCGCCGATCTCCCACTCGCCGAAGAGCAGCGCCGAGACGCGCTCGTCGTCGGTCGAGGCCGGCGCGTCCGGCTCGGGCGCTTCCGAGCTCATCGTACCGGTTTCTCCGCGTTCCCGCGGACGAGTTCGATCATCGAGACGCCGTTCACCTTCTCGACTTTGTAGTTGACACCCGAAAGGTCGCCCATCGCACGACCCTTCGCACCGCCGATACCGGCGATGGTGACCTCGTCGTGCTCATCGATGAAGCTAATCGCACCGTCACCGGGACAGAAAGCGGTGACTTGCTTGCCGTTTTTGATGAGCTGTACCCGGACGCATTTCC
>SKKJ01000256.1 GCA_007121575.1 Natronomonas sp. | reverse complement strand
TTCTCGACCGCGTCGTCGGGGATATTAAACATCGCGCCGAGCGAAAGGGGGTCGAACTCCGAGGTCCGCACGCGGAATCGCCGGTCGATATCTCGGTCCCACAATCGAAGCGACTCACAGCGGACGGACGATCGTTCAAGAGTTGGAGATATACGGTGTATGAGCGACGGATGGAGGTCGTCGGACACGATGACTTCGCACGGAACATCGTGAGTCAGCGGTTTCCGGACGGGATCCACATAGACATCGACGTCGAGCGAGTATCGACGCCGGGCAGCCGGTGAGTTTCACGCACCGAACGCCGCGATGACGGCATGGACTTATATTTTCAGGGCGTAACCGTCCGATATGAGCGTCGAACACGATCGACTGATCGAATTGCGACGAGAGTTTCATCGCCACCCGGAACCGGCTTGGTGTGAGTTCTGGACGACGGCCCGCATCGTAGAGGAGCTTCGATCGATCGGCGTTGACCGGATCCACATCGGACGTGATGCGCTCTCCGATGATCGCCTTGCGGTTCCAACGGCCGAAGAGATGGAACCATGGATGCGCCGAGCCGAGGACGCCGGTGCCGACCCGGAGATCCTCGATGAATTAGCCGGTGGGTGGACCGGTGCAGTCGCCGTGCTCGAATGTGGGGACGGTCCCACAGTCGGTGTTCGTGTTGATATCGACGGACTCCCCCGGGAAGAGTCGAACGCGGAGGATCACGTGCCCGCGAGAGAAGGATTCCGGTCAGAGACCGGTGCGATGCACGCCTGTGGACACGACGCCCACATAACGATCGGATTGGGACTTCTCAAGGCCGTCAAAGAAAGCGACTTTTCGGGGACGCTTAAGGTGTTCTTCCAACCCGCTGAAGAAACGATCGGCGGCGGGAAGCCGATGGCCGAATCAGGCCACCTCGATGACGTCGAATATCTCTTCGCGATCCACGTTGGCCTCGATTATCCGACCGGTGAGATCGTCGGTGGGATTGACGATTTCCTCGCAGTAACGCAGTTTTACACGACGTTCGAAGGACATCCAGGGCATGCAGGTGCCAGACCTGAAGAGGGGAGAAACGCCGTTCAAGCGATGGCGACGGCGGTCGGAAATCTCTACGGAATCGAGCGCCACAGCGACGGCCCCTCTCGAATCAACGCGGGCCGGGTCGGTGGAGGAACGGCGACGAACATCATCCCCGATGAGGCGTTTATTCACGGTGAAGCCCGAGGAGCGACGACGGAAATCCGAGATTACATCTTCAGCCGCGCCGAGGACGTCTTCGAAGGCGCAGCGATCTCACACGACTGTAGCGTCGACGTCCTCGTTGAGGGCGATGCGCCATCCGCTGAGAGCGACGCGGAACTGATCGACATCGTCCAAGACGCCGCCCAGTCACACCCGGACGTGGAGCGGGCGACCCGCCGAGGAGAGATCGGTGGCAGTGAGGACGCAACGTTCCTCATGCAACGTGTCCAACAAAACGGCGGATTAGCGACCTATCTCGCCGTTGGAACGGATCACCCCGGTGGACACCACACGTCAACGTTCGATGTCGACGAAACGTCACTCCGCCTCGGCGTCGATGTTGTGTGTGACGCGATCGAGCGAGTGGGTGTCAGCCGGCCATAGCAGTTTACGGTAGCAAATATATCCCGCCTTTCGATCGGCGAAACACACATGTAAACCCGTATTGTTGTACAGGTATATCGATGTCAAAGACATATGAGGCGGTTATTATCGGCGGAGGGATCGTCGGATCGTCCGTCGGATATCATCTTGCCCGCGAGGGCGTTGAGACGCTACTGATCGATCGGGACGACCACGGACGAGCGACGGACGCCGGTGCCGGGGTCATCTCACCGGCAACGAGCAGTCGAACGGCAGACGATACGTGGTTCGAGTTCGCGACCGGCGCCGTCGAGTATTATCCCGAACTGGACGAACAACTCGAACGAGACGGGGCAACAGAAACGAGCTACGCACAACAAGGAACGATCGCCGCAGCGATCGATCCGGACGAGATCGAACCGTTCGAGGAGGCACTACAGCGAATCGACGATCGGAACCTCGACACGATCGAAGAGATCGATCCCAGCGAGGCTGTCGAACGGTTTCCGGCACTGGCTGAGCCAAAGCGCGTGTTCTATTATCCGGAAGCCGGCCGAGTCGATGGTCGTGCATTCGCGGAAGCGTTACAGACTGCGGGGCGATCACACGGCCTCGAAACCCTCGCGGACGAGGTCACGTCGATTCGGACCGAAAGCGGAGCGATTTCAGGAGTTGAAGCGGCTAGTTCAGGCCGTATTAACGCAGAAAGCGTCGTCGTCGCTGGCGGAGCGTGGTCACCGACGCTGGGAGATCAACTCGGTGTCACGCTGCCGATCGACCCACAGCGCGGTCAAGTTGCCCACCTTTCGTTACCGGACACGAATACCGACTCGTGGCCGATCGTCAACAGCTTTCGGCATCACTATATCGTCCCCTGGCCGGACGGAAAGATCATCTTCGGCGCGACACGAGAGCCCGATATCGCGTTCGATCCTCGTTTGACCGCCGGCGGGGTCGATGAAGTCCTTTCAGAGGGACTTCGGGTCGCTCCCGGACTGCAGGATGCGACACTCGAAGAACTTCGGGTCGGTTTACGTCCGGTTTCGGAGGACAACATCCCGATTCTCGGTCCGATCGCTGATGTGAATGGCGCATACGCTGCAACGGGACACGGCGCGACGGGACTGATGCTCGGACCGTACAGCGGAAAAATCGTCGCGGAGTGCGTCACGGGAGAACGAGAGCACATCCCGGAGAGCTTTTCGGTAGCTCGGTTCGAGTAACCGAAGGTGGTATAGCTCGCGATCGAGCTGTACGTTATTCGATCTGTTGCGCTAGGTGAACGACGATCGGTACGTCGGCTTCTTCGACGAATCGGGCCAACTCGTCCCCCGTCTCGGCATCCTCGACGATTACGGTCGGGATATATTCGATACCGTACGCTTCCACAGCGGGGCCGATTTTCGAACCGTCATCGGCTTTTTCAACGGGATAGTGTTCGACGTTTTCGACACCGGCCGCTTCGAGTGCCGCGCCGAAATCCGGCAGTTGTGAACGGCAATCAACACACCAATCACCGCCCCAGACCTTAACGACGATCTCGTCGGCGACTGCTTCGAAGGTTTCGACCGCATCGTGATAGGAATCTTCGTCCCACACGGGGTTGGGTCGCATCGTTTCCAGCTCCATATCATCTGTATTCGGCGGCGGCTTCTTAAGCACCGCGCTCGGGTCATTCCCACCACCATTTATATATAACCGACGAAATTCGTCTGTGTGAACGTTTTCGAGACAATGCTCATCGTGACCACCGTCGCCGGGGCGGTAACGGGACTTGGCGCACTTCCAGTGTTTTTTCGTACAACGGTTACACACCGAATGTACGACGCCGCGTTGGGCCTTGCCGCGGGGATCATGATCGCGGCGAGCGTGTTTGGATTGATTCTTCCAGGGATGGACGAAGGTGGGCTCGCCCCAGTCATGATCGGCGTTTTTATCGGTGGATTTGTGCTTTTGGCCGGAAACCGAACGATACCACACATTCATGCACGTTATCTCGGCTGGCGCCGTGAAG
>SKKJ01000111.1 GCA_007121575.1 Natronomonas sp. | reverse complement strand
GGTTGTGCCAGCAGATGTCCATCCCCTGACCGAGGTGTGTTCGGTTGAGCTCGTACATCAACATCTCGTAGGCCTCGAGTCGAAGTTCGGCTGAGAGATCGCCCGGGTTGTGCGTGATGATCTTCAACGGGAGAAAATACATCGCGTTTCCCGCGTTGAGCGCGATGTCCGTCCCGAAGGTGTGATGGAGCGCGGGACTGCCGCGGCGATGCGTTGCACAGTCTTCGACGTCATCTACGATGATCGTGCCGTTGTGCAGTATCTCGGGGATCACCGCGTATTCGAGATACGCGTTCGGATCTTCGCCGAACGCTTCGATAAACACCAAGAAGAGAATCGCACGCCACCGTTTCCCCCCTCGATCTAAAAGCTCCCAGAGCGGATCCGATAACGCTCGTTGAAGCGCCGTCGGATCGTAGGCGTACGTCGGCTCGCCGAAGAACGCTGTGAGATACTCCTCGTCGATCGACCGAGGAAGCAGCGACGCGATAGTCTCATCCACCTTCGGTCGCCATGTTTCCAGTACGCTATGCATGTCTCGACGTTGCGGTGGGGGAACAAAAATCCTCCCGTGGTTCGATTGACGAGGGACTTTTGACCCCCCCGTCCGTTTCCCCGATCGATGAGCGGACTGCGCGTCGGTGTCGTTGATGGCGGACAGTTAGCCGGGGCGATCGATTCTTCCGAATCGGTTGCGGTCGTCGATGACCTTTCGGCATCCGATGAGCTCGATCTCGTGGTGCTCGACGGAGAGAACGAACTCGTCGAACTCGCCCGATCGAGGGTTGAAATCCCCGCGTTGGTCGTCGGTGACGTGGAAGGGATTTCGTCCGTCTCGAGTGAAGATCTCCACGCGACGCTCAAGCGTATACGCGATGTCGATGTCCCGACCGAGCGACATCCGATCGTCTCCGTTACGGGAACGTTTGGCGCGGTTCACGCCTTGTTCGACGTCGCATTAATGGCTGCGGAGCCGGCACGAATCTCGGAGTTTTCCGTCATCGGTGATTCGAAACACGTCGCACAGCTTCGCGCCGACGGCGTCGTCGCATCGACTCCCGCGGGCAGCCACGGGTACAACCAACGGGCCGGCGGGCCGGTCGTTTCGACCGGGGCCGAGGTCGCGTCGGTCGTTCCGATCGCACCGTTCTCGACGTCGGCCGGACACTGGGTGTTGCCGATTGACGCCATTGAGCTAACCGTCGAACGCGATGAAGCGCCCGTCGAACTCCTCGTCGATGGCCGTCGCGAACGTGTTATCGATACCAGCGATTCGATCGAGCTGTCCGTGGTCGGAACACTCGAGACGTACGTCGTCCCCGAACGTGTCGGCTCTCACTCGCGCTGAGATATCTTCGCGGAGACCGGAGTTTATTCACGGCTGACTGCCGAACGAACGGTATGACTGGCGCGTTCGATTACGATCTGCTCGTTGAGCTTACAGAGATCCGGGGCGTTCCGGGCTATGAAGACCGGGTTCGAGAACTCGTTCGAGGCGAACTCGCTCCCGCCGTGGACCGACTCCGCTCTGATGCGATGGGGAACCTCATCGGAACGATCGAAGGCGGTGTCGAGTACGATGTCGTCGTCGCCGCCCACATGGACGAGATCGGATTTATGATCAAACACATCGATGACGACGGCTTTCTGGAAGTCGACGCCCTCGGCGGATGGGACCCTCGAATACTCCGCGCCCAGCGAGTCACGGTTCACTCGGATGAGGCCGATCTCCCCGGTATTATCGGTGCCGTCCCGCCGCATACGCTGACCGACGAACAAAAAGAGGCCAAACCGAAGATCGAGGATATCCGTGTCGATCTCGGACTCGACGCCGAAGCGGTCGAATCGCGCGTTTCTATCGGCGATCTCGTGACGATGGATCAGCGGACCGAGCGTGTCGGCGAGTTCGTCACCGGAAAATCGCTCGACAACCGCGTCTCCGTGCTCGCGATGATCGAAGCGGCCCGTCGACTCGACGACCCCTCCGTGAACGTCCACTTCGCGGCGACCACACAGGAGGAAGTCGGGCTTCGCGGCGCGGAAGCGCTCGGCGCCGATCTCGATCCGGATCTCGTGATCGCACTGGATACGACGGTCGCCAACGACGTCGCCGGCTTCGAGCCCGGAAAGCAGGTCACTCGGCTCGGCGAGGGCGCGGCGATCAAACTGAAAGATTCGAGCGTTATCACGAACCGCAAACTCCACCGCCGAATCCGATCAGTCGCCGACACACGAGACATCGACTATCAACTCGAAGTGCTGCCCGCGGGCGGCACCGACACCGGTGGGTTGCAGCGATCCAGTGGGGCGACCCCCGCCGGAGCGATCTCGTTCCCGACTCGGTATCTACACACGCCCACAGAGTGCGTGCACGAATCCGATATCGAGTCGGTTATCGAACTCCTCGTGGCGACGCTCGAAACTGAAGACGGAACGCACGAGTATACGCTCTGAATGGCGGAGGCAGCGCTTACTCTGTACTGTCAGTTGAATCGGATTTCGCCTTCGATCGCGGCCGAATCAGGTCCGCGAGCGTGACTAAGAGCCCGAGGAACCATCCGACTGGCGTCGCGATCCCGATCCACATCAACACTACGCCGATCCCTTCGAGGCTGAAACTCGCGCGGAGATACTCGTTGATCCCGTACACGTACAGGACGTTATCGAGCAGGAATATCGCGAGCAGCTCGCTTCGATCGAGCACGCCGCTCAGCGACGGATCGTACAACGCCGCGACGACGGGTGGGAGGAATATCGCGTTCATCGCGAACGGATAACCCAAAAAGACGGTTGTCCCTCGGCCGCCAACGCGCGAAAAGACGACCGCGATCCCGGCGGAGACGACCGCAACGGTGCTCGCCGCCCCGACGGCGAGAAAGCCGTCGAACTCGAGTCGAACCCGCGCGAGTGCGGTCAACACACCCCACAAAAGTGCCGTCAGAACGACGACCCCGAGGATACCCAACCGCGCGGTTGCGCTATCGAACCGACGTGCGTTGAACCGAACGGCGAATCCAGCGAGTAAGAACGGATACAAAAAGCCGACGATCGGTGCGCCCAAGATCGCCCATAGCCGGTATTTTATCTTATCGCCACGCGTGCGCGGTCGCCACTTTCCGAGCACCTGATGAACGGCCGTCCGCTGTCGGGGAAAGACCAGTTCCATCCACGTCTCATGGAGCCGAACAACATCGATTTTGATCCCCTCTGTGAGGCCGCCGCCTGCCATACCGGAACTCTGCCAGCGGGTACAAAAATAGATTCCGGCCGCGAGATCGATTCGGAGGCGTTGGTACGTCGAACAGTACGACCGTTCGATCTCGTTTGTCACCAACTGTCGGGGCCGAACTCCGGAGTAACGTATCGATGCTGTTCATCCATCGAGTCGATTCGCGCCAACTCCTCTTCGTCCAACTCGAGTTCCTGTGACGCCCAGTTCTCGCGGATGTGTTCGGCCCCCGTCGCTTTCGGTATTGACGCGATTCCGTTCTGCCGAAGCCACGCGAGGCTTACTTGAGCTTCACTGACGCCGTGAGATTCGGCGATCTCGGAGAGCGTTTCGAGTTCGAAGACGCGACCTTTCGCCAATGGTGAGTACGCGATGAGTTCGATACCTGCCT